>NZ_JAFCUP010000006.1:0-252162 GCF_049896585.1 Flavobacterium sp. DSR2-3-3 | reverse complement strand
CCAGAGAGAATTATAGAAATACAAGAGAAATTAAACAATAGACCAAGAAAAAGATTTAATTTTGAAACACCTAATTTTATGTTTAATCAAAAAGTTGCATTTATAACTTGAATCCTGCATTTGAAACAGTTTGCGTTTGTGAAAATTTATTTTTTAGGAGCTATTTCCAGCTTTGCACTTTATCTTTTATATCTTGTTGAAAAAACAAAATATAAAAGGATGCCGTTTCTATCTGGGCTAGGCTGTTGTTAAAAAATGCATAATCAGTTTAAATATGACAAAATAGCATTAAATTATTTTTGGACAAGTATTTGAAACAGGAGTAAAGTATATAATTGCTAGTTACTTATGGACAAACATTTTAAATTCACGAATTTAGTCATTGGACTGCCTCTTTTTTTTGTGCTTGTATTGTGGTTTGTCTTTTGGCTCGAAATCCGATTTGACTTTGATTTTGTCCAAAATGGAATTTACCCTCGAACATTTTCAGGTTTGCAAGGAATTATTTTTAGTCCGTTCATTCATGCGGACATGAAACATTTGTACAATAATTCTTTTCCGTTACTAATACTTTTAGCTTCCTTACAATTTTTTTATGCAAAACAATCACTTCAGGTCATTGGGTACGGAATTATTTTGTCCGGCTTTATTACGTGGATGATCGGCAGAGATAATTATCATATTGGTGCAAGCGGACTAATATATGTACTTTTCAGTTTTGTTTTTTTTAAAGGAATCCAGACTAGGTATAGTCGTCTTGTAGCATTGTCACTTGCCGTTATTGTGGTGTATGGCGGATTGGTTTGGTATATTTTTCCAACACCAACTGTCGAAGGTGAAAATTCTATTTCTTGGGAAGGACATATGGGAGGGTTACTGACGGGATTGCTTCTGTCAATGATTTATAAAACTCCTGAGTATAAAAAAATCATTAAGTATGATTGGGAACATGTAGATTTCGATCCTTCAGAAGATAAATTTATGCAACGTTTTGATGCTAATGGAAATTTTGTTAATTTACCAAAAGTGGAGGTTGAAGAACAACAACAACAGGAATTGTTAACGTATTATACTTCCGTTTTTCAGGTAAATTATGAAGTTGTTACAAATGAAAAAAAATGAATCATAACTGAAGTTATAATTCATTTTTTAGAAGAAGTTGTTATAATAAAAGTTCTAAGATCTTTGTCGTACCGCTTCATATAAAAAAGCACCACAGGCTACCGAAACGTTTAATGAACCAATCGTTCCAAACATTGGAAGTTTAGCCTTCTCGTCAACAATTTTTAAAACCGATGGGTTTACACCACGATCCTCTGAGCCCATAATGATAGCTACAGGTTCATTCAAAGAAATGTCATAAATGTTTTGATCCGTTTTCTCAGTCGCCGCAACAGTCTTTATACCACTAGCCTGCAATAAGAAGATAGCGTCTTTGATGTGTTCTACTTTACAAATGGGAATATTAAAAACTGCACCCGCAGATGTTTTTACCGTATCGCCATTCACTGGGGCTGAACCCGCTTTTTGAACGATGATTCCATTTACTCCCGTACACTCAGCCGTTCTAATGATAGCGCCAAAATTACGGGCATCCGATATTTGATCCAAAATCAAAAACAAAGGTTTTTTTCCGTTTTCAATTACTGATTCGATCAAAGATTCCAAATCAAAAAAAGAAATAGGAGAGATTGTAGCTACAGCACCTTGATGGTTGTTAGGGGTCAATCTGTTCAGTTTTTCAACAGGAACATAGGAAAAGTTGATGTTTCCGCGTTTCATCACCTTCATTAAGTCTTTCATTAGTTCGCTGCTTGCTTCCTTTTGAATATAAACTTTGTCTACCGTTGCGCCTGCTTGTATTGCTTCAATTATTGCTCTAATCCCAAATATTTGATGTTCTTTTTCCATGGTGCAAATATATATAAAAAATTTATCGTAGTAAATGACAACGTTTTTTTAATTTTTGAAAATATAATTTATTTAGTTTCCTGTTAACGACAAAAAAAGGCTGTCTTTTCAGACAGCCTTAAAAAAAATCTAAACGTATTTTAACTACGGTACATACCAGAAGGGACCTTGTGTTGTAATTTGAGCAGATGTCAAAATTGGCACGTTTCCTGAGTTAGCATTGTACTCTGATAAAGGATATATAAGTCTTTTTGGTCTAGATGGTTGCAAGTTGAAACCATTTATAGACCCAGGAATTACAGGGAAACCTGTACGTGTGTAGTTGATATAGTTTTCAACACCATGAATACCGCTTAAGGCGATCCATTTTTGTGTTAAGATCACTTGAATTTTATTTGTACTTGCAGTCCAACCAAAATTAGGTTTTGTGTCAATTTCAGTCAAATAAGTTCCTATCGTTGCTCCTAAATAAGTGAAAGAAGCTTGAACCCCTTCATTAAACAATGTTTGCGCTGTACCTGTTAAAAAACCTCTTTGAACAGCTTCAGCTTGAAGGAATTTGCTTTCAGATAATAACATCAGTGCTCCTGCTTTTGATGAACCAGCTGCAGTTCTCGCTGCTGTATTTGCTCCTACATAGTTTGTCAATCCTAATCCAAATCTTGATGTTGGATTTGAAGTGTTATTTTGTCCAGGAACTGGTTTTTGTCCTTGATCTGTTCCTACTACTTTTCCTCCTACAAGAGTCCATAGTCTAGATCTTCTCGCATCAATAACTCCTGCTGTTGGTCCACCTGTTTCGCCATTTAATACATCGGCGAAATGTTTTGAAGAAGTAAATAAAGTATTTGTTGTATTTGTTGTTGATCCTGCAGCATCTCTAACAAAAGAACCAAAAAATGGACTTTGTTTGTCATTGTTCGCAGAAGAATACCCTGGATTAATTAAAACGTCACTAGTTATAAAATTGTTTAAAGCTCTCAAATCTGCGTATTTTGTGTTTAAATAAGTTACCGTAGTTGCATCGGTAAGCTTGCTTTGTCTTAACAAAATTCTTAATTCGATTGTATTTGCTAATTGTAACCACCTGCTCATATTTCCGCTAAAGACAACGTCTGTAGCCACTCCTTCTGCAGTTGCAGATGGATTTTGGATTAGCGCACGAGCTTCTTCTAATTCTTTAATTAATTCTTTGTAAATTATAGCATCATCAGTGTACGCTGGTGTAAGGTTTTGTTGTCCTTTGAAAGCTTCGAAATAAGGCACATCGCCATATAAATCGACAATATATTGCATATAATGCGCTTTCATAATTTTAGAGATAGCAATGAAGTTTCCCTGATTTGGTAGGTCAGTTTCTATAATCTTTTGAAAGTTGTTTACACTTCGGTACAAACCATCCCATACTGCAGCATAAGTATTATTGTCAAAGTTATATGAATACTCAACTTGTAAAGGGTTAGTAAATTGATAAATATTACCACCCCATGCGTTTGTCATAATGCTACCTAATCTATTCATGTTGATAGCTTGGGTTCTGAATGCTTGTGATTGAGCACCTGGTAGTATAAGTCTAGGAGGAAGAGATGCTTCCAGTGGACTATTTACGTTAGTATTATCAGCTAAGTAGTCACTACAAGATGTTAGAGATACCGCTGCTACCGCTAGTATTAAAAATATTTTTTTCATGTCTTCTAATTAAAAAGTTAAATTCATGCTTCCGCCAAAAGTTCTTGTATTTGGATATTGTCCAGTACCAGAAAATCCTTGCCCATTTCCATTATTTGCTGTACTGTCAGAAGCTTCTGGATCTGTATAGCCTCTATTGCTCTTAGCTAATACAGTGAATGGATTTCTGGCATTAATACCGAATCGTAACGATGTTAATCCAAATTTCTCTATAACTACTGTAGGTAAAGAGTAGCTTAAAGCAAGTTCTCTCACTTTAAATGCTGTTGCATCAATTACATTGTGTTCTCCAGTTCTACTTAAAGTTCCATAATAATCGATAATACCATTAGGTCCATGTCCAGCTGATGAAAAAACAGAAGTATTTGGAGCATAAATTCCTGATCCAGGTGCTGTTTCTACTACTGAATTTGGTAAAATGAAACCAACTTCTCTATCAAAATCAGCTGATTCTACTAAACGTCCAGGCCATGTCAAATCGTATTTAGTTCCGGAAATTATTTGGTGACCAGTTCTATAATCCATTACAGCTGACAATGTAAACCCTTTGTATGTGAAAGAGTTCGATAGCCCTAAAATATAATCTGGGGTTGCTTTACCTAAAATAGAGTTTGAAGAAGATCTTGTAGGAAGACCAAATTGATTTACGATTATGCTGCCATTACCGTCTCTTAAAAAAGTCGTACCTTTAATTAAAGGAAATTCTTCACCCACTTGAGCAAAAATTCCTGTTCCGGTTGCTGCGTTAGAGAAAAGGTTGATTTCATTTGCTCCAGCAGCAAGTGAATTTATAACAGATTTGTTGGTTGAATAGCTAGCTCTTAAATTCCAAGTGAAATCTTCGGTTTTAATCGGAATTAATCCTAAATCGATTTCAAGCCCTTTGGTAGTCATATCACCGATGTTTGATTGTGATGTTGCTAATCCAGAAGCTGATGAAGCTGTAGCCGCTGTAATTAAATCTTTTGTGTCAGATATGTAAGCAGACCCATCGATTGTAATCCTGTTATTGAAAAGCCCAATATTTAAATTAACCTCTTTTGTAGTTACAAATTCTGGTTTAATATTTTTATCAGTAGGTCTTTGATTGACTATGTAAGAACCCAATTGACCATAAGGAAATCCTGTAGGGAATACCCCAATTTCAGATGTAGCATACGGTTGGATCGATGATGAGTTACCTACTTTTACAATGTTTGCAGATAGTTTTAAGTAACTTAAAGTTTCGCTTTTTAATCCTTCAAATGCTAATGTTGGTATGAAAGATATACCAGCACTTGGGTAGAAAAAATTATTATTTTCTTTTGATAGTACTGAAGTCCAATCGTTTCTTCCTGTTAAATTTAAGAATAAATAATTTTTATATCCTAAATCAATGTTTGCTAATACAGACGCACGATTAGATTTCAAAGATCTGTTATCTAATGTTGATGGATTGGCAGGGCTCAAAACATTGTTGATATGGTACCATCCAGGAATGTCAAGATTTTGTCCTCCCTGAGAAGTGATTCGATAATTACGATCTTGCATGTTGCTACCAATGTTCGCTTTCAAGCTTAAATCATCTGTTAAATCGTAGTCAAAATTTATTAAAAAATCACCATAGTAAGTTCTTAGAGATGACTGATTTGAAAAGTATTCAGAAGTTTGGTTTCTGTTTGCCCCAGCACCGGCTAATGCAGCTGTTTCTCTATATTCATTGATATGTGACTGCTCAGCTCTATTGGTAAATTGTAAATTACCAGTGTAAGTGATATTTATGTTTTTGTTTATGTCGTATTTTAATGCAGCGATAGTGTTTATAAAAGTTCTAGTTGCATCATTACGGTTATTATCTATAGTCCAATAAGGATTTTTAAAGTATATGGTATAGTTACCTTCATTTCCTGAATTTTTGAATAAATTCAAATCAACATTTCCTGCTGTTTGAATCAAGTCATCAAGTAAATCATTGGAAGTTTCAGTAGATTTTTGATATGTATAATTTACGTTACCATCGATGCTAAATTTCCCAATTTTTTTTCCTGCTTTAAATAAAAAGCTATTTCTTTCTAGCGCATCTCCGTTAACAACGAACTCAGTTTTTACCTTGTTAGCAGATAAAAGAGCATATGAATCTTCGCTTCCTGCGTTAATAGAAAAACCGTTTTGATACGTAGCTCCAGTTTGGTAAAAAGCTTTTATATTATCTTTAATAAAAGAGTACGGTTGTTGAAATTCTAGACCATCTGCTTGAGGTAATCCAGTAGGTCTTAATTCGCCGTCATAAAGAAGTCCCCATGACCCATTTTCTTCAGGATAATGAACACCATCCCATCCTTGACCATATTTTTGCTGCGTGTCTGGTAAGAATGAAATTGTTTCAAAATCAATTGCAGAATTTACATTTACAGTGATTTTTCCTTTTTCTTTTCCTTTGACTGTCGTAACGATTATTACACCATTTACTCCTTGTTCTCCATAAAGTGCCGCTCCTTGCATACCTTTTATAACATTTACACTTTCGATTAACTCTGGAGGTAAAAGTTGTAAAGCTGCCGATGTAGAAATTGCATTGTCTATTACAACAAGAGCCTCGTTATTTCCTGTAATAGATCTTGAGCCCCTAAGAACAATTCTATTAGTACCGTTTACGCCACTGGAGCTTTTGTTGATTTGAAGTCCGGATACTTTACCTACTAATGACTGAACTACGTTGGGATTAGCTGCTTGAGTAAGTTCTTTACTTGCTACTACTTGTGTTGATGATGTTAAAGCGTTTTTGTTTCTTTTAATACCCAGCGCTCCTATTACTACACCTTCCAATTCAATCGAATCATCTTTTAAATTAAGGTTTAAATTAGATGAACTAGCTAATATTTCTTGGGTTTTCATCCCAATATAGCTGAATACCAAGACTTGGCTTGGAGTTGCTCTGATAGAAAATTTTCCATCAAAATCAGTTTGTGTTCCAGTTTGTGTCCCTTTCACTAATACACTCACACCTGGTAAAGGTAGTCCTGCATTATCAGAAACAACACCTGAAACAGCTCTTTCTTGCGCAAACGAAATTTGCGCCATAAGTACTATCAGTAGTACTAAGAATCCATTAAACTTTAGTTTCATTTTTAAATATTTTGAATTAGTTCTGCAATTTCTTAATAATTTGTTAACTTTCCTAATATATGAATCTCTAATTTACGCACTGATTAAAATTTAACATTATAACTGATATGTACAATTGTGTTATATATTTCAAATTTTTGATTTTTGGCATGGCCATTTGCTATGGCTAATTTGAAAAATCCGTTTTTGGTGTGTAGTCCCATTCCTAGACCAATTCCAAGTAAGGTGTCTTTTATGTCGGTGCTTTTGTCTTCGTAATAAGCGTAGTCTAAGATGGTGTGTATATAAAAATCGGGCGATAGTGTATAGCGGTATTCTGTAAGAATAGAAGTTATTAAATAAGCCTGTAAACTATTTTCTGTGAATCCTCTTATGCTGTTAAATCCCCCGAAACGAAAAAGTTCATTTACAACATAGGTATTGCTTTGTAGAAAGTAATTTTGACTATTAATATTTATCGCGTTCTTTTTATTTAAGTTAAAATTATGTGAAGCTTGAACGCTTAAAAAAAACTGATTGCTTTTTGTGTTATTTTTTAATTGATTTTTGATTTCGCGCTTTCCGGTTCCGGCAGTTAGCAAAACAAAAGTTTTTATCGGAAAAGTTAAATTAGCTAAGTCAAGTTTTTTGTAATTAAAACTGGATGTTAAAAATGAATTGCTAAAATCGCTTACTGATGTGTCTATTGAGTTTTGAATGTCGCTCGATTCTGTGGTTTGGTAACCCAAATATAAACGGGTGTTGTAATTTGGGAAGTAGCTTAAATCAATTGCGCTTTTTGTGTTTTGAAAAGTGCTGTCTTGTCTGAATAATTGAATTTGGGCTTTTAATCCGATTGGACTTTTGAGTAAATACGGAAGTTCAATGTTTGCGTTAAATGTTTTTTGATCATTTCCGTCGCTTTTCCAGTAAACAGCTAATTGTTCTCCGAAACCTAAAATATTTTCAAGTTTTACATCTAAGTATCCATTTAGAATTATTTTTTTGTTTTCATTATTTGAAAATCCAATAAAGCCATCAAAAGTATTTGAATTCTTTTTCTCAAGATATACATAAACTTTTGTTGTGTCTTTCGTAAATAAAATTTCTGGATATTTCACTTGGTTAATAAATCCAAATTTCTCAAAATCATTATAAATTTTGTCTACTATTTTTTGATTAAAAACGCCATTTTTATATTTTCGGTTTATTTGCGCTAAATGTCCATTGGGAAATTTATTGGATCGGCTGTTTTCTGCGTAATTGACTATGATGGAGTTTAGTGTTCTTTTCGTGTCTGATTCCATTTTTAAATCGGCATAAATTTTAGTGTCGACTCTTCTTATGTTTGTTAGTTTCAGTTTTGCTAATGCGAATCCGTTTTGCTCTAATTTCTCAACAGTTTGCTTTAAAAAAGAATTAATTTCTGTGTAGGGTAGTTTTACAGTGTCGTTTACTTTACTTGGTTCAGTTGAGTTTTCGAGAATTAAATTTGTACCTATATACATATGTATTGTTTTTATTTTTTTTCCTAATGTAAAATTGGCTATGTAAACTGAGTCCTTCGTTTTATTAAATTCAACGGTACTATTATCTATATAGCCTATTTCGGATAATTTTTCTGAAAGTTTGATTATCTCTTCGCGCACTGACTTAGTATTCTGGTGAGCTGTATTGTATTTTAAGGAGTCTATAGTTTTTGTTTCTAATGAGTTGCTTCCGGATATTAACAATCGGAAATTTTGTGCCGAGCAATTGAGGCAAAAATTTAGAAAGAAGAATAAAATAATTATAAATTTCAAGTGAATATGTGTTTTTAATAAAAGTAATGTAAATATCTAATGTTTGTGATAAAAATCAAATGATAAAATAATCTTATTGAAAATTAATAGATTAACGTTTGTAGAGTAAAAAATATTTTCTACATTTGCAACCCCGTAAAAAGCGGGAATTTAATATAATAAGAAATTTTTAGTATTAATTATGCCAACAATTCAACAATTAGTAAGAACAGGAAGAACTCAGATAACTAAGAAGAGTAAATCGGTTGCTTTAGATTCTTGTCCTCAAAGAAGAGGGGTTTGTACGCGTGTTTACACTACAACACCAAAAAAACCAAACTCTGCAATGCGTAAAGTAGCGCGTGTACGTTTGACAAATGGTAATGAAGTAAATGCTTACATCCCTGGTGAAGGACACAATTTACAAGAGCACTCGATAGTATTAGTTAGGGGTGGAAGGGTAAAAGATTTACCAGGAGTTAGATACCACATCGTTCGTGGTGCGCTTGATACGTCAGGAGTAGCAGGAAGAACGCAAAGAAGATCTAAGTACGGAGCAAAACGCCCAAAAGAAGCAAAAAAGTAATTTAAAAAGTTATTACATAAGGATGTGATTAGTCGCATTGTTACAAGTATGACCTTTTATTAAAAAAAAGACATGAGAAAAAGAGCGGCAAAGAAAAGACCACTTTTACCAGATCCAAGGTTTAATGACCAACTGGTAACACGTTTTGTGAACAACTTAATGTGGGATGGAAAAAAATCGACAGCGTTTAAAGTATTTTATGATGCAATTGACATCATTGAGTCTAAAAAACAAGATGCAGAGAAACCATCATTAGAAATTTGGAAAGATGCGTTAACCAATGTTATGCCTCACGTAGAAGTACGTAGTCGTAGAGTAGGTGGAGCTACATTTCAGATTCCAATGCAGATTCGCCCAGATAGAAAAATTTCTATGGCTATGAAATGGTTAATTCTTTACTCTAGAAGAAGAAACGAAAAATCGATGGCTCAAAGGTTAGCTTCAGAATGTTTAGCTGCGGCTAAAGAAGAAGGAGCAGCTGTTAAGAAAAGGATGGATACTCACAAAATGGCAGAAGCTAACAAAGCATTCTCTCACTTTAGATTTTAATTCTTAAGAAATGGCTAGAGATCTTAAATATACAAGAAATATAGGAATTGCTGCTCACATTGATGCTGGTAAAACAACGACAACGGAGCGTATATTATTCTATACAGGAAAATCACACAAAATTGGTGAAGTGCACGATGGTGCTGCAACAATGGACTGGATGGCACAAGAGCAAGAGAGAGGTATTACAATTACTTCTGCTGCAACAACTTGTGAATGGAACTTTCCAACTACACAAGGTAAAGTTTTGCCTGAAACATTACCTTATCACTTCAATATTATTGATACACCGGGACACGTTGACTTTACAGTTGAAGTAAACCGTTCGTTGCGTGTACTTGATGGTTTGGTTTTTTTATTTAGTGCTGTTGATGGTGTTGAGCCGCAATCGGAAACTAACTGGAGACTAGCGGATCAATACAGAGTACCACGTATTGGATTCGTTAATAAAATGGATAGACAAGGTTCTAACTTCTTGATGGTTTGTCAACAAGTAAGAGATATGTTAAAATCAAACGCAGTTGCAATCACTTTGCCAATTGGCGAAGAGAATGATTTCAAAGGTGTTGTTGATTTAGTAAGAAACCAAGCTATAGTTTGGGATGAAGAAGGTATGGGAGCAACTTACGAGATTGTGCCTATTCCAGAAGATATGCTTGAAGAAGTGAAAGAATACAGATCGATTCTTATCGAAGCAGTAGCTGATTATGATGAGACTTTGCTTGAAAAATTCATGGAAGATGAAAACTCTATCACAGAGGAAGAAATCAACATTGCTTTAAGAGCAGCTGTAATGGATATGGCTATCATTCCGATGATTGCTGGTTCTTCTTTCAAAAACAAAGGAGTTCAATTCATGTTAGATGCAGTGTGTAAATATTTGCCGTCTCCAATGGATAAAGATGGTATTGAAGGAATTCATCCTGATGACGCTGATTTATTAGAAGAAGATCAAACTAAAATATTACGTAAGCCGGATGTTAAAGAGCCGTTCGCTGCTTTAGCTTTTAAAATTGCTACTGACCCATTCGTAGGTCGTTTAGCTTTCTTCCGTGCTTATTCAGGACGTTTAGATGCTGGTTCTTATGTCTTGAACACCCGTTCAGGAAACAAAGAAAGAATTTCTCGTATCTATCAAATGCATGCTAACAAGCAAAACCCAATTGATTATATTGAAGCAGGTGATATTGGAGCGGCAGTTGGATTTAAAGATATTAAAACTGGAGATACATTGTGTGATGAAAAGAACCCAATTATCTTAGAAAGTATGAAATTCCCTGCACCGGTAATTGGTATTGCAATTGAGCCTAAAACTAAAGCTGACGTAGATAAAATGGGTATGGCTTTGGCTAAATTAGCCGAAGAGGATCCTACATTTACTGTTAGAACAGATGAAGCTTCAGGGCAAACTATTATCTCGGGTATGGGTGAGCTTCACTTGGATATCTTAGTTGATAGAATGAGACGTGAATTCAAAGTGGAAGTAAACCAAGGTGAGCCTCAAGTTGAATATAAAGAAGCATTTACAAAGTCTGCTCAACACAGAGAAACGTACAAGAAACAATCTGGTGGTCGTGGTAAATTCGGTGATATCGTATTTAGATTAGAGCCAGCTGATGAAGTTGATGGTAAAGCTCCTGTGGGATTGCAGTTCGTTAATGCCGTCAAAGGTGGTAACGTTCCCAAAGAATATATTCCATCTGTAGAAAAAGGTTTCAGAGAAGCTATGAAAACAGGTCCTTTAGCAGGATACCAAGTTGATAGTTTGAAAGTAACTTTATTAGACGGATCTTTCCACCCGGTGGATTCTGATGCGCTTTCTTTTGAGCTTGCAGCAAGAATGGGGTATAGAGAGGTAGCTAAGGCAGCGGGTGCTGTTATATTAGAGCCAATCATGAAAATGGAAGTGATTACACCAGAAGAAAACATGGGAGATATCGTAGGTGATATCAACCGTCGTAGAGGTCAGGTGAATGATATGGGTGATAGAGCCGGTGCAAAAACCATAAAAGCAGATGTGCCATTATCTGAAATGTTTGGATACGTTACTACGTTAAGAACACTTTCATCAGGTAGAGCAACATCTACTATGGAATTTTCACACTACTCTGAAACGCCTTCTAATATTTCGGAAGCAGTTATCAAAAAAGCAAAAGGAAACGCATAATCTTTAAGAAAATGAGTCAAAAAATCAGAATAAAATTAAAATCTTACGATCACATGTTGGTAGACAAGTCTGCTGAGAAGATTGTAAAAACGGTAAAAAGTACCGGTGCAGTTGTTACAGGACCAATTCCATTGCCAACGCACAAAAAACTTTTTACAGTGCTACGTTCTCCACACGTTAACAAAAAAGCGAGAGAGCAATTTGAAGTAATGTCATACAAGAGATTAATTGACATTTATTCATCTTCATCAAAAACTATTGATGCTTTGATGAAACTTGAATTGCCTAGCGGTGTTGAAGTAGAGATCAAAGTTTAAATAGCTTACTAGTAAGAAAAGAACGCTGTTTTTAAGCGAAAAATATTTTTTTGGTTTGTGTGTAAATAAGTTATACATTTGCACCCACTAAAAAAATAAGATTCGGTTAAAAGCTGCGTTCTATATTTATATTTAATAATTAATAATTAATATTTATGTCTGGGTTAATTGGTAGAAAAATCGGCATGACTAGCATCTTCGACGAGAACGGGAAGAACATTCCTTGTACTGTAATCGAAGCTGGTCCATGTGTTGTTACCCAAGTCAGAACCAAAGGTGTTGACGGGTACGAAGCGTTGCAACTTGGTTTCGATGACAAAAACGAGAAACATTCCACGAAAGCGGCTTTAGGTCACTTTAAAAAAGCGGGAACTGTAGCTAAGAAAAAAGTCGTTGAATTCCAAGATTTCGCAACTGAGCAAAAATTAGGAGATCTTATTGATGTTTCTATTTTTTCTGAAGGAGAATTTGTAGATGTACAAGGTGTATCTAAAGGTAAAGGTTTTCAAGGGGTTGTAAAACGTCACGGTTTTGGTGGTGTTGGTCAAGCAACTCACGGTCAACACAACCGTTTAAGAGCGCCAGGTTCTGTAGGAGCTTCTTCTTATCCATCTAGAGTATTCAAAGGAATGCGTATGGCTGGAAGAATGGGAGGAGACAATGTAAAAGTTCAAAACCTTAGAGTTTTAAAAGTAGTAGCTGAAAAGAACCTACTTGTTATAAAAGGATGTATTCCTGGTCATAACAACTCTTATGTAATCATTCAGAAGTAATGGAAGCAAAAGTATTAGATTTCAACGGAAAAGATACTGGAAGAAAAGTGCAACTTTCTGATTCAGTATTTGGTATAGAACCAAACAATCACGCAGTATATCTTGATGTTAAGCAATATCTTGCTAATCAAAGACAAGGAACGCACAAAGCAAAAGAAAGAGCTGAAGTTGCGGGAAGTACGCGTAAGATTAAAAAACAAAAAGGAACTGGTACTGCTCGTGCGGGTAGTGCAAAGAATCCATTGTTTAAAGGTGGTGGAACAGTTTTTGGACCAAGACCAAGAAGTTATTCATTTAAATTGAATAAAAGCTTGAAACGTTTGGCTAGAAAATCTGCTTTCTCAATTAAAGCAAAAGAATCAAACATTATCGTTCTTGAAGACTTTAATTTTGAAACACCAAACACTAAAAATTTCATTAATGTTTTGAAGGCTTTAGAGTTAGAAAATAAAAAATCCCTGTTTGTGTTGGGTGATGTGAATAAAAATGTATATTTGTCGTCACGCAATTTAAAAGGCTCTAATGTAGTAAGTAGCTTAGAATTAAGTACTTACGCTATATTAAACGCTAATAATTTAGTGCTTTTAGAGAGTTCTTTGGAGATAATTGAAGAAAATTTAAGTAAATAATAGGATATGAGCATCATAATTAAGCCTATAGTAACGGAAAAAGTAACCAAAGAAAGTGAAGTTTTAAACCGCTTCGGATTCGTTGTTGACAAAAAAGCAAATAAAGTGCAAATTAAGAAGGCTATTGAAGCTGCTTATGGAGTAACTATTTTGAGTGTTAACACGATGAACGTAAGACCGGACAGAACTACAAAATACACTAAAAGTGGTTTAATCAGTGGAAAGACAAATGCTATTAAAAAAGCAATTGTTCAAGTACAAGAAGGACAAACAATTGATTTTTACAACAATATCTAAGATAAAATGTCAGTAAGAAAATTAAAACCTATTACCCCAGGTCAGCGATTTAGAGTTGTGAATGGTTATGACGCCATTACAACTGATAAGCCGGAACGCTCTTTGATAGCGCCGATAAAAAACTCTGGTGGTAGAAATAGTCAAGGAAAGATGACCATGCGTTATACGGGTGGTGGTCACAAGCAGAGATATCGTATTATTGATTTTAAACGTACAAAAGAAGGAATTCCGGCTACAGTGAAATCAATTGAATATGATCCAAATCGTACTGCTTTTATCGCTTTGTTAGCATATGCTGATGGAGAGAAAACGTATGTTATTGCTCAAAACGGATTGAAAGTAGGTCAGAAACTTGTTTCTGGTCCAGAATCTCAACCTGAAATTGGTAATACTTTACCTTTAAGCAGAATTCCATTAGGAACTGTTATTTCTTGTATCGAATTGAGACCAGGACAAGGGGCTGTAATCGCTCGTTCTGCTGGAACATTTGCTCAGTTAATGGCAAGAGATGGAAAATATGCTACAATTAAAATGCCTTCTGGGGAGACAAGATTGATCTTGTTGACTTGTTCGGCTACAATTGGAGCAGTTTCTAATTCAGACCATCAATTAGTTGTATCTGGTAAAGCTGGTAGAACAAGATGGTTAGGAAGAAGACCTAGAACAAGACCTGTTGCAATGAACCCTGTCGATCACCCAATGGGTGGTGGTGAAGGACGTTCTTCTGGTGGACATCCACGTTCAAGAAATGGAATACCAGCAAAAGGTTATAGAACTCGTTCTAAGAAAAACCCGAGTAACAAGTATATCGTAGAACGTAGAAAGAAATAATAAGATATGGCACGTTCATTAAAAAAAGGACCTTTCGTTCATTATAAGTTAGACAAGAAAGTTCAGGAAAACATCGCTGGTGGAAATAAAGGAGTTGTAAAGACTTGGTCTAGAGCTTCTATGATTACTCCAGACTTCGTTGGACAAACAATCGCAGTTCATAACGGTCGTCAATTTGTACCAGTTTACGTAACAGAAAACATGGTAGGTCACAAATTAGGAGAATTTTCACCAACTAGATCTTTTAGAGGTCATGCTGGAGCAAAAAATAAAGGTAAAAAATAAGAAGCAATGGGAGTTCGTAAAAGAGAAACAGCAGATGCAAGAAAAGAGGCTAACAAGTCATTGGCTTTTGCAAAGTTAAATAACTGCCCTACTTCACCTAGAAAAATGCGCTTAGTAGCAGATCTAGTAAGAGGTCAGAAGGTAGAAAGAGCACTTAACATCTTAAGATTTAGTTCTAAAGAAGCTTCAAGAAAATTAGAAAAATTGGTTTTATCTGTAATTGCCAACTGGCAAGCAAAAAACCCTGATGCTAATATGGAAGAAGCTGGTTTATTTGTTAAAACGATTACAGTTGATGGTGGTATGATGTTGAAAAGACTTCGTCCAGCTCCACAAGGTCGTGCTCACAGAATCAGAAAACGTTCTAATCACGTAACAATCGTGCTTGGATCTATTAATAACACACAAGCAATTTAATACAAGATGGGACAAAAGACAAATCCAATTGGAAATAGACTTGGTATCATCAGAGGATGGGACTCAAACTGGTATGGTGGAAATGATTACGGTGATAAGCTTGCCGAAGATTATAAGATCAGAAAGTATATCCATGCTCGTTTATCAAAAGCTAGTGTATCAAAAGTAATCATTGAGAGAACTTTGAAACTTGTAACCGTTACTATCACTACTGCCAGACCTGGTATCATTATCGGTAAAGGTGGACAAGAGGTAGACAAGTTAAAAGAAGAACTTAAGAAAATTACTGACAAAGAGGTTCAAATCAACATCTTTGAAATCAAAAGACCTGAACTTGACGCGTATCTAGTTGCTACAAGCATCTGTCGTCAAATTGAAAGCAGAATTTCTTACAGACGTGCAATCAAAATGGCTATTGCTGCCTCTATGCGTATGAACGCAGAAGGTATCAAAGTTTTGATTTCTGGTCGTTTGAATGGTGCAGAGATGGCTCGTTCAGAGGGTTTCAAAGAAGGTAGAATTCCTCTATCAACTTTCAGAGCTGACATTGATTATGCTTTGGCTGAGGCTCATACTACTTATGGTAGAATGGGAATCAAAGTATGGATCATGAAAGGTGAAGTTTACGGAAAGAGAGATCTTTCTCCACTTGCCGGAATGGACAAAAAACAGTCTGGTGCTGGCGGTAAAGGTAATGATTCTCCAAGAGGAGATAGAAAACCTTTTAACAAAGGTGGAAAACCAGACGCTCGTAAACGAAAGTAAATTTTTAAACTAAAGAAAAATGTTACAGCCTAAAAGAACAAAATACCGCAAGGTACAAAAAGGTAAAATGAAAGGGAATTCTCAAAGAGGACATGAACTTTCTAATGGAATGTTTGGTATTAAATCTGTACATGAAGATGGAATGTTCTTAACCTCTCGTCAAATCGAAGCTGCACGTATTGCTGCAACTCGTTTTATGAAAAGAGAAGGACAATTATGGATCAAAATATTTCCAGACAAACCAATTACTAAGAAGCCTCTTGAGGTACGTATGGGTAAAGGTAAAGGGGCAGTTGAGTATTGGGCTGCCGTTGTTAAACCCGGAAGAATTATGTTTGAAGTTGGAGGAGTACCTTTGTCAGTTGCAAAAGAGGCGTTACGTCTTGCGGCTCAAAAGCTTCCAGTAAAAACTAAATTCGTCGTTGCTAGAGATTTCGAAGCATAATCTATATTATATTATGAAACAATCAGAAATAAAAGATCTTTCTGCAGCAGAGTTGCAAGAAAAGCTTAGCCAGACTAAGAAAACATATGCTGATCTAAAAATGGCTCACGCTATTTCGCCAATTGAGAATCCACTTCAAATTAGGGGTGTAAGAAGAACAGTTGCAAGATTAGCTACCGAACTTACTAAAAGACAATAACTGTAGTCTGCTGAAAGATGGAAGAAAAAAGAAATTTAAGAAAAGAAAGAGTTGGTGTTGTTACTTCTGACAAAATGGATAAATCTATTGTTGTTGCTGAAGTACGTAAAGTAAAACACCCGTTATACGGTAAGTTCGTGTTGAAAACTAAAAAGTATCACGCACACGACGAAAAGAACGACTGTAACGTTGGAGATACTGTAAGGATTAGCGAAACGCGTCCCTTAAGTAAGACAAAATGTTGGAGGTTAGTTGAAATCTTAGAAAGAGCTAAATAATTATGGTACAACAAGAATCAAGACTAAAAGTAGCAGATAACACTGGAGCAAAGGAAGTTTTAACTATCCGTGTTTTAGGAGGTACCAAAAGAAGGTATGCTTCTGTTGGTGACAAGATTGTAGTTTCTATCAAAGATACTGCTCCTAACGGAAGCGTTAAAAAAGGAGCTGTTTCAACTGCAGTTGTTGTACGTACCAAAAAAGAAGTAAGAAGAGCCGATGGTTCATACATTAGATTTGATGACAACGCATGTGTGTTATTGAATGCTGCTGGTGAAATGAGAGGAACTCGCGTTTTTGGTCCGGTAGCAAGAGAACTTCGTGAAAAACAATTCATGAAAATTGTATCATTAGCACCAGAAGTGCTTTAATTCGTTTTTAAGATGATAAAGCTAAAAATAAAATCAGGTGACATTGTAAGAGTAATTGCTGGAGACCATAAAGGTGCTGAAGGTAAGGTAGTGCGTGTATACCGTGAGAAGAATAAAGCGATTGTTGAAGGTGTAAACATGGTTTCAAAACATACTAAACCTAGTGCAAAAAGCCCTCAGGGTGGTATCGTAAAGAAAGAAGCTTCTATACAAATATCTAATATTTCTTTAATTGATCCTAAAACTAAGGAAACAACTAGAGTGGGTATTAGAGTAGAAGGAGATAAGAAAGTAAGATTTTCAAAAAAATCTAATCAAGTACTATAGTAATGGAGTATATACCTAGACTAAAAGAAGAATATAAGAGCAGAGTAATTGCTGCTCTTAAAGAGGAATTCGGATACGTAAACGTAATGCAAGTTCCAAAACTGGAAAAAATCGTTTTAAGTAAAGGAGTTGGTGCAGCTGTATCTGATAAAAAACTTATTGACTATGCAGTTGATGAGTTAACAAAGATCACTGGACAGAAGGCAGTATCTACTATTTCAAAGAAAGACGTTGCGTCATTCAAATTGAGAAAAGGGATGCCTATTGGAGCAAAAGTTACTTTGCGTGGAGAAAGAATGTATGAGTTTTTAGACAGACTTATTACTTCAGCTTTACCACGTGTTAGAGATTTCGGTGGCATTAAAGCTACTGGTTTTGACGGAAGAGGAAATTACAACCTTGGAGTTTTGGAACAAATCATTTTCCCAGAAATTGATATTGATAAAGTAAACAAAATTTCAGGAATGGATATTTCTTTTGTAACTAGCGCAAAAACAGACAAAGAAGCAAAGTCTCTATTAACAGAATTAGGATTACCTTTTAAAAAGAATTAAGACATGGCTAAAGAATCAATGAAAGCCCGCGAGGTTAAGAGAGAAAAAACAGTAGCTAAGTATGCAGAGAAAAGAAAAGCTTTGTTAGAAGCTGGAGATTTCGTAGGTTTGCAAAAGTTACCAAAAAATGCTTCGCCAGTTCGTTTGCACAATCGTTGTAAATTAACAGGTAGACCAAGGGGGTATATGCGTCAATTCGGTCTTTCACGTGTTACATTTCGTGAAATGGCAAATAACGGATTGATACCTGGGGTTAAAAAGGCATCTTGGTAAGACGTAATTTATTACGTACTGATACAGACTTAACTTACGTTTTGTCTGTATCATAAACATTTATAAATTGGTTTTAGGTTCGGCAAATCGTTTGTTGAAAACCAAAACCGCAAATTAATACATATGTATACAGATCCTATTGCAGATTATTTGACAAGAGTTCGTAACGCTGTGGCTGCAAACCACAAAGTTGTCGAAATTCCTGCTTCTAATCTAAAAAAAGAAATAACTAAGATCTTATTTGATCAAGGTTATATCTTGAGTTACAAATTTGAAGACAACGCTGTTCAGGGTTCAATCAAAATCGCTTTGAAGTATGATAAAGATACTAAAGAGTCAGTAATTAAAGATATCCAAAGAATTAGTAAACCAGGTTTACGTAAATATTCAAGTTCGTCAAGTATTCCTAGAATCCTTAACGGATTAGGAATTGCTATTGTTTCTACTTCTAAAGGTTTAATGACTGGAAAGAAAGCTAAACAATTGAATGTTGGTGGCGAAGTAATTTGTTACGTATACTAATTTTAAAGACTATATAAGATGTCAAGAATAGGTAAAAACCCAGTAACAATACCAGCAGGAGTAACTGTTTCAGTTGCTGATGGTATTATTACGGTAAAAGGAAAAAATGGTCAACTAACTCAGGAGTTTTCGGACGTAACTGTAACAGTTGAAGGGGATCTAGTTCAAGTAGATAGGTCTTCTGATCACAAAGACCAAAGAGCAAAACACGGTTTGTACAGATCTTTAATCAATAACATGATTATCGGTGTAACAGATGGTTTTACTAAGTCATTAGAATTGGTAGGAGTTGGTTATAGAGCTTCAAATCAAGGACAAAAATTAGATTTAGCACTTGGTTACTCTCACAATATAGTTCTAGAAATTGCTCCAGAAGTAACTTTAGAAACGATATCTGAAAAAGGTAAAAACCCGATCGTTAAGTTAACATCATTTGACAAACAACTTTTAGGTCAGGTAGCTGCGAAAATCAGAGGTTTCCGTAAACCTGAGCCGTACAAAGGAAAAGGTGTTAAATTTGTAGGTGAAGTATTAAGAAGAAAAGCAGGAAAATCAGCTTAAAAAATAAGATTATGTCATTAACAAAACCTGAAAGAAGACAACGAATTAGATTCAGAATTAGAAAAACAATTAGTGGTACTGCTACTAATCCAAGACTATCTGTTTTTAGAAGTAACAAAGAAATTTACGCTCAACTTATTGATGACGTAAACGGAGTTACGTTGTTGGCGGCTTCTTCAAGAGAAAAAGAAATAGGTAACGGTACGAACATTGAAGTTGCTACAGCGGTTGGAAAACTAGTTGCTGAAAAAGCTTTAATAGCTGGGATAGAAGTAGTAACTTTCGATAGAGGAGGTTATTTATATCACGGACGTATTAAATCATTAGCGGAAGGCGCAAGAGCGGCTGGACTTAAATTCTAATATAGTATGTCTAATAGTAAATACAAGAATGTAGAGTTAGTAAAACCAAGTGGACTTGAATTAAAAGATCGTTTGGTAAGTGTTAATCGTGTTACTAAGGTTACAAAAGGTGGTAGAGCTTTCGGTTTTTCTGCTATTGTAGTTGTAGGTGATGAAAACGGTGTGGTTGGACACGGATTAGGAAAATCTAAAGATGTTTCTGAGGCAATTGCGAAAGCAGTGGAAGATGCTAAGAAAAATTTAGTAAAAATTCCTTTGAATGGTCAATCGGTGCCTCACGAACAAAAAGGTAAATTTGGTGGTGCACGTGTATTCTTAATTCCTGCCTCTCATGGTACAGGAGTTATTGCTGGTGGAGCTGTTCGTTCGGTTCTTGAATCAGTGGGAATTCATGATGTATTATCCAAATCTCAAGGATCTTCAAATCCTCACAACGTAGTGAAAGCAACTTTTGATGCTTTATTACAAATGAGAAGCGCTTACACTGTTGCAAAACAAAGGGGTGTTTCTTTAGAAAAAGTTTTTAAAGGTTAATTCAAGGAAATTATGGCTAAATTATTAGTAAAACAAGTTAGAAGCAAAATCAACTGTCCTCTTACTCAAAAGAGAGGATTAGAAGCTTTAGGTCTACGTAAAATGGGACAAGTTGTAGAGCATGATTCAAATCCTACAATCCTTGGGATGATAAATAAAGTTAAACACTTAGTTTCTGTTGAAGAAGCTAAATAACAAATACTGTTATGAATTTAAGTAACTTACAACCTGCTGAAGGTGCTACACACAATCAAAATAAAAGATTAGGTAGAGGAGAAGGTTCTGGAAAAGGTGGTACTTCTGCAAGAGGTCACAAAGGAGCAAAATCTCGTTCTGGTTATTCAAAAAAGATTGGTTTTGAAGGTGGGCAGATGCCGCTTCAAAGACGTGTTCCTAAGTTTGGTTTTACAAACATCAATCGTAAAGATTACGAAGGTGTAAATCTTGATACACTTCAACTTTTAGTTGATAATGGTGTTATTAAAGATACTGTTGATATGACAGTTTATGTTGCTAATCGTTTAGCTACCAAAAATGAAATTGTTAAGATTTTAGGTAGAGGCGAATTGACAGCAAAATTAAAAGTAACCGCTCACAAATTTACTGCTACTGCAAAAGCTGCTATTGAGGCTGCTGGTGGAGAAGCTGTAACAATGTAATTTTTCAATTAAGATGAAGAAATTTATTGAATCAATAAGTAATGTTTGGAAAATCGAAGAACTGAAAAATAGAATCTTAATAACATTAGGTTTACTTTTGGTTTATCGTTTTGGGGCACAAGTTACCCTGCCAGGTATTGATGCTACTCAATTAGGTAATTTAGCTGGGCAAACAAAAGAAGGGATTGGTTCAATTCTTGACATGTTTACTGGAGGCGCTTTTTCACAAGCCTCCGTTTTTGCCTTAGGTATTATGCCTTATATTTCTGCTTCTATTGTTGTTCAGTTGATGGGAATTGCGATTCCTTATTTGCAAAAACTTCAAAGTGATGGAGAGAGTGGCAGAAAAAAGATTAATCAAATTACTCGTTGGTTGACAATAGGGATTACTTTAGTTCAAGGTCCAACTTACATCTACAATTTATATAGAACATTACCCAGTAATGCATTTTTATTAGGATTCAATTCTTTTGAATTCTTATTTTCCTCAGTAGTTATCTTAGTTACAGGTACAATTTTTGCCATGTGGTTGGGTGAAAAGATTACAGATAAAGGAATTGGAAATGGTATATCATTGTTGATCATGGTTGGTATATTGGCTAGATTACCTCAAGCCTTTATTCAGGAGTTTACAACAAGGGTTACCAATAATAATGGTGGTCCAATGTTGTTGGTTATCGAAATCATCATCTGGTTATTGGTTATTATTTGTTGTGTACTTTTAGTAATGGCGGTCAGAAGGATTCCTGTTCAATATGCTCGTCGCACTACTTCAGGTGATTTCGAACAAGACATGTTGAATGGCAATAGACAATGGATTCCTTTAAAGCTTAACGCTTCAGGGGTTATGCCGATAATATTTGCACAAGCAATTATGTTTATACCAGCTGCTTTAGCTGGGTTGTCTAAATCTGACGCATCACAATCTGTCGTTGGCGCTTTTAGTAATATGTTTGGTTTTTGGTATAATTTTGTATTTGCAACTTTAATAATTGTATTTACTTTCTTCTACACGGCCATTACTGTGCCTACTAATAAGATGTCTGATGATTTAAAGAGAAGCGGTGGGTTTATTCCAGGTATCAGACCAGGAGTTGAAACATCTGATTATCTTGATAAAGTGATGTCTTTAATTACTTTTCCAGGATCTTTATTTCTTGCTCTAATCGCTGTGTTCCCAGCTATAATTGTAAGTGTTATGGATGTTCAACAATCTTGGGCAATGTTTTTTGGAGGTACTTCATTAATAATTATGGTTGGAGTTGCCATAGACACAATGCAGCAAATCAATTCATATTTGTTGAACAGACATTATGACGGTTTAATGAAAAGTGGTAAAAATAGAAAAGCAGTAGCTTAACTTTATGGCAAAACAATCAGCAATAGAACAAGACGGATCAATCATTGAAGCATTATCAAATGCGATGTTCCGTGTGGAATTAGAAAACGGACATATTGTAATTGCCCACATATCTGGAAAAATGCGTATGCATTACATCAAATTATTACCTGGTGATAAAGTGAAACTAGAAATGAGCCCTTACGATTTGTCAAAAGCAAGAATTACTTATAGATATTAAAGGATATTCAAAATGAAAGTTAGAGCTTCAGTAAAAAAGAGAAGTCCCGAGTGCAAGATTGTGCGAAGAAAAGGGAGATTGTACGTAATAAACAAAAAGAATCCTAGATTTAAACAAAGACAAGGATAATTATGGCAAGAATAGCAGGGGTAGATATCCCAAAAAATAAGAGAGGTGTTATAGCACTTACCTACATCTTTGGATTAGGAAAAAGTAGAGCTGTTGAGATTTTAGAAAAAGCTCAAGTTAGCCAAGATAAAAAAGTTCAAGATTGGAATGATGACGAGATCGGAGCAATTCGTGAAGCGGTATCAACTTTTAAAATTGAAGGAGAATTACGTTCTGAAGTTTCTTTAAACATCAAGCGTTTAATGGATATTGGTTGTTACAGAGGTATCCGTCATAGAACTGGTCTTCCTTTAAGAGGACAAAGAACTAAAAACAACTCTAGAACAAGAAAAGGTAAAAGAAAAACTGTTGCTAATAAGAAAAAAGCAACTAAATAATAAGTAATATGGCTAAAGCAACTGCAAAAAAACGTAAAGTTATCGTTGAATCAACGGGAGAGGCTCATATTTCTGCTACCTTCAATAACATTATCATTTCTTTGACAAACAAAAAAGGTGAAGTTATTTCTTGGTCGTCAGCTGGTAAAATGGGTTTTAGAGGTTCTAAAAAGAACACTCCATACGCAGCCCAAATGGCAGCAGAAGATTGTAGCAAAGTAGCTCTTGAGGCTGGACTTAAAAAAGTAAAAGTTTATGTTAAAGGACCAGGAAACGGGCGTGAGTCTGCTATTCGTTCTTTGCATAATGGTGGAATTGAAGTTACAGAGATTATCGATGTCACTCCAATGCCTCACAATGGATGTCGTCCTCCTAAAAGACGTAGAGTTTAATAATATATTTTTAGTATAACCTGGGTAGAATAACGATTATCGAAGGATAAGACCTGAATTCATAATCTCTACCTTAAACAATTTAAAATGGCAAGATATACTGGTCCAAGTACAAGAATCGCCCGTAAATTCGGCGAAGCAATTTTCGGAGACGATAAAGCTTTCGAAAAAAGAAATTATCCACCCGGACAACACGGGATGGCTAAAAAAAGAGGTAAAAAATCTGAATTTGCTATCCAGTTAATGGAAAAACAAAAAGCTAAATATTCTTACGGAATTTTAGAAAAACAATTCAGAGGTTTATTTAAAAAAGCATCAGCTACTAAAGGTGTTACTGGTGAGGTTCTTTTACAATTATGTGAGGCAAGATTAGATAACGTTGTTTTTAGAATGGGTATTGCTCCTTCTAGAAGAGGCGCTAGACAACTTGTTTCTCACAGACATATCACTGTCAACGGTGATGTTGTAAATATTGCTTCTTACCACCTTAAACCTGGTGATAAAGTTGCTGTTCGTGAAAAATCTAAGTCTTTAGAAGCTATCGAACGTTCTTTATCTAATTCAAGTCATGTTTATGAATGGATTACTTGGAATAGTGATATCAAAGAAGGTACTTTTGTTTCTGTACCTGCGAGACTTCAAATCCCAGAAAACATTAAAGAACAATTAATCGTAGAGTTGTACAACAAATAATAATTGACTTAGTCGAAATTTATGGCAATATTTAATTTTCAGAAGCCCGATAAAGTTATCATGATCGATTCAACCGATTTTGAAGGTAAGTTTGAATTCAGACCTTTAGAACCTGGTTACGGATTGACCGTTGGTAATGCACTTAGAAGAGTTTTGCTTTCAGCATTAGAAGGTTATGCAATTACATCTGTTCGCATTGAAGGTGTAGATCATGAATTTTCTACTATTCCAGGAGTTGTTGAAGACGTTACCGAAATTATCCTTAATCTAAAACAAGTACGTTTCAAACGTCAAATTGAAGATATCGATAATGAATCAGTTACTATATCTGTTTCAGGTAAAGATCAATTAACAGCTGGTGATTTTCAAAAATTTATTTCAGGTTTCCAAGTTTTGAATCCGGAACTTGTTATCTGTAATTTAGACAGTAAAATCAAACTAAATTTCGATTTAACTATCGAAAAAGGTAGAGGATATGTTCCTGCTGAAGAGAACAAAAAACAGAATGCTGCAATTGGAACTATTTTTACTGACTCCATTTTTACTCCGGTAAAGAATGTAAAGTATGCAATTGAAAACTTTCGTGTAGAGCAAAAAACAGATTATGAAAAATTAGTTTTTGAAATCAAAACTGATGGTTCAATCAATCCAAAAGATGCTCTTACTGAAGCTGCAAAAGTTTTAATACACCATTTTATGTTGTTCTCTGACGAAAGAATTACACTTGAGGCTGACGAAATTGCACAAACAGAATCATATGATGAAGAATCATTACACATGAGACAATTGCTTAAAACGAAGCTTGTTGATATGGATCTTTCTGTTAGAGCATTAAATTGTTTGAAAGCGGCTGAAGTTGATACACTTGGTGATTTAGTATCGTTCAATAAAAATGACCTAATGAAATTCCGTAATTTTGGTAAAAAATCTTTAACTGAACTTGATGAACTTGTTGCAGTTAAAAATTTAAACTTCGGTATGGATTTAGCAAAATATAAACTAGATAAAGAATAATCTAAGCCGCAAGGTTTAAATTTACATAGCAATGAGACACGGAAAAAAATTCAATCACTTAAGCAGACAGACTGCGCATAGAAAATCTATGTTAGCTAATATGGCTTGTTCTCTTATCGAGCACAAACGTATTAACACCACTGTCGCTAAAGCAAAAGCGCTTAAACAATTTGTTGAGCCGCTTATAACAAAATCTAAAGCGGATACGACTCACAATCGTCGTATCGTTTTTGCTTACTTACGTAGCAAATATGCTGTAACTGACTTGTTCAGAGACGTAGCTGCTAAAGTAGGAGACCGTCCAGGTGGATACACTCGTATCATTAAAGTTGGAAATCGTTTAGGAGATAATGCTGATATGGCAATGATCGAATTGGTAGATTTCAATGAGCTTTACAATGGTGGTAAAAAAGAAGTTAAGAAAGCAAAAAGCCGTCGTGGTGGTAAAGCTAAGAAAGATGAAGCTACGGAAGCACCAGCTGCCGAAACTGAAACAACTACAGAGACTGCTGAGTAATTATGAAAATAATCATTCAATAAAATCAAGGATAAGCTATTTATAGTTTATCCTTTTTTTTTGATGTATTTCGAAGCACGATATTTAGAGTTTTTTAAAACTAGTCCTCCCGCTTTCCGTTGCAATCTTTTTCTTTTTTAAAGAAAAAAGAAAAAGGATTTCCACTTTAATCGGGGCTATTTTAAAACCTTTTCGGTACCTAAGAAAACTTAAAAAACATAAATTTTTATAAAACATTGCATTCGCTGTTTTAAAGAATTAAATTTGCAAAATATTTAACTACTCATGAAACAAGTTTGCTCGAGTTGCATGAGACTATTAAAAAATTAATAGAAATCAAAGAATGAAATATACAACACGACAAAAAGCAATCCTTTTATTAAGTGACGGAACCATATTCCACGGAAAATCTATTGGAATTAGCGGAACTACTTTTGGAGAAGTTTGTTTTAATACAGGAATGACAGGTTACCAAGAAATATTTACAGATCCATCTTACTTTGGTCAACTAATGGTTGCTACGAATGCGCATATTGGAAATTATGGCGTAAATGATGCTGAAGTTGAGTCGCAAAGCATAAAAATTGCTGGTTTAGTTTGTAAAAACTTTAGCTTCAATTATTCTCGTGTAGATGCTTCAGGAAGTTTAGAGGATTATTTTATAAAACAAAATCTTATCTGTATATCTGATGTAGATACACGTGCTTTAGTAAGCTATATCCGTGACAACGGTGCTATGAATGCCATAATTTGTACAGATGAAACTCCATTAGAAGAACTAAAAATTACTTTGGCAAAAGTTCCTAATATGAAAGGTTTAGAATTAGCTTCTAAAGTTTCTACAACAGAACCTTACTTTTTTGGAGATGAAAATGCAACCTATAAAATCTCAGCTCTTGACTTAGGAATTAAAACAAATATTCTTCGCAACCTTGCTAAAAGAGATTGCTATATCAAAGTATATCCTTATAATTCATCATATCAAGATTTAGCTGAATTTAATCCGGATGGTTATTTCTTGTCAAACGGCCCTGGTGATCCTGAACCACTTTCGGGAGCTATTCAAGTGGCTAAAGAGATTTTGGAAAATAATAAACCTTTATTCGGAATTTGTTTGGGACACCAAGTAATTGGTTTGGCAAATGGAATTTCAACTTATAAAATGTTCAATGGTCATCGAGGTATAAATCACCCCGTGAAAAATTTGATTACTGGAAAAGGGGAAATCACTTCGCAAAATCATGGTTTTGCTGTAAATAAAGAAGAGCTTGACAATCATCCTGATTTAGAGATTACACATCTTCATTTAAACGATGGAACTGTTGCGGGAATGCGAATGAAAAACAAAAATTGTTTCTCAGTTCAATATCATCCTGAAGCAAGTCCTGGACCACATGATTCCTCTTATTTATTCGATCAATTTATTGAAAATATTAAAGGACAGTAATTAAATGTTCTCGATACGGATGTAACAAAAAAGGGTTTGACTTAATTTATAGTCAAACCCTTTTTTAGTTTTGTAATTTACATATCGAAACGATAGTTTTTAGATTTTTTATTTTCATTAAACTCAATATTTATGGAATGTAGTTCATTTGTTTTATTTGTAAAAATGAATGCATCATTTCTCTCTGGAAATATGGAAGAAAAATAATTTCCAAATCTTTCGTGTTTTGTATCGTAAACCACGCCAATTGCACGTTGGTCTATTGTTGAAAATAAAATATTTTTTCTCATTATTTTATTCATCAGTAAAAATCTGTTTTGGTTGTTATTAGCTGCGTTAAAGGCATATTCCCAGCTTACATTGATAGCTTGTGGAGTTTTTATTTTCGCATAGAATCGCCCCATTCTCTTCTGGAAACAGCACTTCACTGAAATAATCCAAATGCTCCTGCAACAACTGCGACGGTTCCATATCGTTTTCTTAATAGTCGTCCTACATTGATCGTTCACTCCGATGCCATATCTGTAGGTCGTGCATCACCAGTCTGCGTGTTGTGTTCACAAATTATAATTTTTTAAATCTTTTTCGTAAAATTTCATTAGAGGATCAATGATTGAAACTACATGTTCGTCACGAAAATTCCAAGAATCCTATCCTCTTTTGATCACTGCTCGATAATATTTTTTTGCATTTCTGGTAATGTATGCATTTTATTCTTTGCTCAAAGTATTTTCTACATCGTGGTTGTAGTTAGTGATGTTTTTTACGATTTCTTTCAGCATGTTTAGGATTTCTTTTTCACATAATTCCGGAACAAAAGAGGATGCCTTAGCATACGATTGTCCTTCATGTTTTCCAAAAGGCTTAAAGCATTCCATTGCTTTTTTGCTACAGCAAGTGCTTTTGGATCATTTTTCTCGAAATACTGCATTATAAACTTTTTATACTCTCTGCAACTATAAACGTCTTAACCGTTAAACCCAATTCTTTTTTTGGCGGATAAATTTTCATTTTAGCTTTTCAGCTAATCTATATAACATGCTTCTTCGCAATTAGTCCACATTTAAGCTGGCTACCTTTTGAATTCATTTATAACGCTAAGAATTTCTTTTCCGGAATCTAAATATCCTTTTACAAACTGGTACAAGCGATAGCCATCCGGCCTTTCACCTTCAACTCCTACAAAAGAGAATCCTCTTTCTTAAACTAGCCGTTGTGTTATTTTTGCACTCCAAGTATAATATTCAAGTGTTCCATGTGATGCTTCTCGCAAAAGAACATATTTTGCCACTCCGATATAGTTGAGTGATAGTTTTAAATCTTCTGAATTTTCCAATGGTAAGGAAGTTCTATTCAGCACTGCAATAAATTCGGTAGAATTTATTGCATTTTTTGAGTTTTTTAAAGTTTCCATCACATTTTATTTTATGGATTGAATATGCATAATACTATCTAATTGATATTCCAATAAAGTGGATTTATAGCTAAACAAAAAACACAATAATTTAAAGAAACTACTAATAAACAAGTAGTTATACTTTTTACTTGTTTAATTGTTTGCTTGTTCTTTAATTACATGTAATTTTTTCAATTAAATTGTATGGATTATTGCTTTTGTAATTTTATTTGAATAGAAAAGAAAAAAATAGCAGATTAAGTAAAAATAAATTCTAAAAAAACAGAAATGTTTTGTTTGTAAAAAAATTATAACGTTTTCGTTAATAACATTCATTATTTTCATAAAATGATTCCAAAAGATAGAATATATTTGTATTTCAAAATTTAAAAAATTTAGTATTATGAGTATAATTATCAAAATTCACGCAAGACAAATTTTTGATTCAAGAGGAAATCCTACAATTGAGGTAGATGTAATTACGGACAATGGAGTTTTAGGAAGAGCCGCAGTACCATCTGGAGCGTCAACCGGTGAACATGAAGCAGTAGAATTACGTGATGGAGGAAAAGCATTTCTTGGAAAAGGAGTTTTGAATGCAGTGAAAAATGTAAATACCATTATTTCTGAAGAACTTGTTGGAGTTTCTGTTTTCGAACAAAATCTGATTGACCAAACGATGATCGATTTAGATGGAACTCCAAATAAATCAAACTTAGGAGCAAATGCAATTTTAGGAGTTTCATTGGCTGTAGCCAAAGCGGCTGCTAATGAATTGGGATTGCCTTTATACAGATACGTAGGTGGTGTTTCAGCGAATACATTACCAGTACCAATGATGAATATTATAAACGGAGGTTCCCATTCTGATGCGCCTATTGCGTTTCAAGAATTTATGATTTTCCCGGTGAAAGCAACTTCGTTTTCACATGCAATGCAAATGGGAACTGAAATTTTTCATAGCTTGAAAAAAGTATTACACGACAGAGGCCTTTCTACTGCTGTGGGTGACGAAGGAGGTTTTGCGCCAAATCTTGCTGGAGGAACGGAAGATGCTTTGGATACTATCAAAAAAGCGGTTGAAACTGCTGGATATACTTTTGGAGACGAAATCATGATTGCTTTAGATTGTGCTGCTGCAGAATTTTATGTAAATGGAAAATACGATTACACTAAATTTGAAGGAGAAACAGGTAAAATTAGATCTTCTGAAGAGCAAGTGGAGTATTTAACGCAATTAGCAGCAAAATATCCTATCATTTCTATTGAAGATGGAATGGATGAGAATGACTGGGATGGATGGAAATTGCTTACGGAAAGAATTGGTGATAAAGTGCAATTAGTTGGCGATGATTTATTTGTTACTAATGTGGAGCGTTTGTCTACTGGTATCGAAAAAGGAATTGCGAATTCAATTCTTATCAAAGTAAACCAAATTGGAACTTTGACTGAAACTATTGCAGCAGTTAATATGGCTAAAAATGCAGGTTATACTTCAGTAATGTCACACCGTTCTGGAGAGACAGAAGATAACACAATTGCAGATTTAGCAGTAGCTTTGAACTGTGGTCAAATTAAAACTGGTTCTGCTTCTCGTTCTGATCGTATGGCAAAATACAATCAATTATTGAGAATTGAAGAGGAATTAGGGAATTCAGCGTATTTCCCTGGTAAGGCTGCTTTTAAAATAAAATAAATTCTTACGATCTTTTTACAGAAAGCCATTCGCCTTGCGTGAGTGGCTTTTTTTTGTAATATTTAACAATTTCATTGTGTTATTCTCTTTTTAATTAGTGTTTAATTCCTTAGATTTGAGAAATTATTATTTTAAAAGTTTATTTTCAATTATATTATGTCAAAAACAGCAACATTAGAAATTGATGGGAAGAAAATTGAACTGCCTATAATTGTAGGAAGTGAAAATGAAGTTGCCATCGATATTAACAAATTACGTGATTTATCCGGTATAATAACATTGGATCCTGGGTATAAAAATTCAGGCTCTTGTAAAAGTGACATCACTTTTTTAGATGGAGAATTAGGAATTCTTCGTTACAGAGGATATTCGATTGAAGATTTAGCAGATAAAGCAGATTTTCTGGAAGTTTCTTACCTTTTAATTTTTGGAGAATTGCCAACTGTTGAGCAGTTAGCGCAATTTGAAACGGATATCAGAAAATACACATTGGTCAATGAAGAAATGAAAAACATCATTGATGGTTTTCCTAAAACAGCGCATCCAATGGGTGTTTTAGCTGCTTTGACAAGTGCCTTAACAGCATTCAACCCTAAATCGGTAAATGTTGATAATGAGAAAGAAATGTACGAGGCAGTGTGTAAGACTATGGGTAAATTCCTTGTTATTGCAACTTGGACTTATAGAAAAAGCATGGGTTATCCTTTAAATTATTACGATAATACAAAAGGTTATGTAGAAAACTTCATGCGTTTAATGTTTGAATTACCTACACAACCATACACTGCAAATCCTGTCGTTATAGATGCATTGGATAAATTGTTTATTCTTCACGGAGATCATGAGCAAAACTGTTCAACTTCTACAGTTAGAATGGTAGGATCTTCTCACGCAGGATTATTTGCGTCAATATCTGCTGGAGTTTCCGCACTTTGGGGACCATTACACGGAGGAGCAAATCAAGCAGTTCTTGAAATGTTAGAAGAAATCCACAGAAATGGTGGGGATGCTGATAAATACATGGCTAAAGCCAAAGACAAAAATGATCCTTTTAGATTGATGGGATTTGGTCACAGAGTTTACAAGAATTTTGATCCAAGAGCAAAAATCATCAAAAAAGCAGCTAATGAAGTTTTGGCAACTTTAGGAGTTGAAGATCCAATTCTTGCAATTGCTAAAAAATTAGAAGAAGCAGCTTTAGAAGATGAATATTTTAAGTCAAGAAATTTATATCCTAATGTAGATTTCTATTCTGGAATTATTTACAGAGCTTTAGGAATTCCTACTGATATGTTTACAGTGATGTTCGCCATAGGCCGTTTACCGGGTTGGATAGCACAATGGAAAGAAATGCGTGAAAATAAGGAGCCTATCGGAAGGCCAAGACAAATCTATACAGGTCACCCTTTGAGGGATTTTGTACCAACAGATAAAAGATAAAATCAGTTCAAAAGCTTCACTAATTTGTGAAGCTTTTTTTATATTTGCCAAAAGCTAAAAATACATGTTAGAGTTAAATATAAAGAATGAAACTTCGAAACTCAGAGCTGTAGTTTTGGGTTCAGCAGTCAACAATGGACTTACGCCGACGGTTGAAGAAGCGTATGATCCTAAATCATTAGAACATATTTTAGCAGGAACCTATCCTCAGGAGCATGACATGGTGAATGAAATGGAACCATTTAATACCGTATTTAAAAAGTATAATGTGACCGTCTATCGTCCCGAAATGATTAAAAATTATAATCAGATTTTTACTAGAGATATTGGTTTTGTAATTGATGATACTTTTGTCAAGTCGAATATTTTGCCGGATAGAGAAAGAGAATTAGATGCTATCCAATATATAATTGACCAAATTAACCCCAAAAAAGTGGCGCGCCCTCCAGAGGAAGTTCACATCGAAGGTGGTGATGTAATGTTGTGGAACGATTATATTTTTATTGGAACGTACAAAGGAAGTGACTACAACGATTATATTACGGCTCGAACAAACATGGCAGGTGTTCAATACATTAAAGATTTATTCCCAAATAAAATTGTAAAAGAATTTGATTTGGTAAAATCTAAAATTGAAGCTCGTGACAATGCGTTGCATTTGGATTGTTGTTTTCAGCCGGTGGGGAGTGACAAAGGGATTATCTACAAAAACGGATTCCGAGAAGAAGCCGATTATTTATTTTTGGTAAACCTTTTTGGAAAAGAAAACCTATTTCATATTACCAGAGACGAAATGTATGACATGAATTCTAATGTTTTTTCTATTGACACTGATGTTGTTGTTTCAGAAAGAAATTTTACACGACTTAACAATTGGTTGCGTGCAAACAGTTTTGTTGTGGAAGAAATTCCATATTCAGAAATCGCAAAACAAGAAGGATTATTAAGATGTTCTACCTTACCTTTAATAAGAGATTGATAAAGTAGAGACGCACTGCAGTGCGTCTCTACGCTACGTGTTCATAATAAAATAAAAATTAAATAATCATGAAACAAACCACAAATTCCATATTGATGATTCGCCCGGTTGCGTTTAGAATGAACGAACAAACGGCAGTAAATAATTATTATCAAAAAGTATTGGACGGACTTTTGCCGGCAACGGTAAATGCCAAAGCGCAACAAGAATTTGATGCTTTTGTCGAGAAACTGACAGCAGTTGGTGTTGATGTTACTGTTGTTGATGATACGTTGGAACCAAATACTCCTGACAGTATTTTCCCAAACAACTGGATTTCTTTTCACGAGAATGGCGATGTAGCTTTATATCCGATGTTTGCCGAAAATCGTCGTCATGAACGTCGCGAAGAAATTTTAGATTTACTGGAAGAAAAAGGTTTCGTAATTCATAATATTATAGATTACACTTCCGCTGAAGAAGATGGATTTTTCTTGGAAGGAACAGGAAGTTTACTTTTGGACAGAGCCAATGCTAAAGCGTATTGCGCATTATCTCCCAGAGCGGATGAGGAATTATTTATAGAATTCTGCGAGGATTTTGATTATGCACCAGTGATTTTTGAAGCTTTTCAAACGGTTGATTCAGAACGAAAACTGATTTACCATACCAATGTGATGATGTGCTTGGGAGATACTTTTGCGGTAATTTGCTCGGATTGTATCGATGATAAAAAAGAACGCAAAATGGTTCTGGACAATCTGAAAGAAAACGGAAAAGAAATCATTTTGATTACCGAAGCCCAAATGAATAATTTTGCGGGTAATATGCTTGAAGTTCGTGGAGCAAATGATAAACGGTATTTGGTTATGAGTGCAGCTGCACATCAAAGTTTAACGCCAAAACAAGTAGAAGAATTAGAAAAACATGCTGAAATTTTGAGTTCAAGTTTGGATACTATCGAAGCTTGTGGCGGAGGAAGCGCCAGATGCATGATGGCAGAGATTTTCTTGCCAAGAAAATAGAAAAAACCGGATACGATTCTAAATCTTATCCGGTTTTTTTATTGCTTTAATTTAAGAGAGATTTCCTTTTATAATATTGATAATAGCGCTTACGATATATTGTATTCCTATCGCAATTACAATGAAACCTACAATTCTTGATATCGCAACAATTCCTGAAGCTCCAAGTATTTTTGCTAAATAATGAGCGCTTTTAAGAATGATAAATATTGTAACAGCAATGGCAAGAATAGCAATGGAAGAGATAATTATCTCCATAGTCGTATTGTGTTCCTGATAAAAAGCAATAAGCAAAGAAATAGAGCCAGGGCCGGCAAGCATTGGGATTGCAAGTGGCGTCAAAGCAATGTCGTTTCTTTGTTGCGCGTCAGTTTCTGCTTTTTTGTTAATACCTCGTTTCTTCGTGAATTTTCCCGAAAGTAAAGAAAAACCGGAACTTACAATAATAATTCCACCCGCTATCCGGAGCGCATCAATACTGATTCCAAAAAAAAGTAATACATATTGCCCGATAAAAAATGAGACAATAAGAATGATAAATACATTTATTGCTGTCCACAAAGAAATTCGGGAACGCTCTTTTTTAGTGTCATGTTGTGTAAGTCCCACAAAAATAGGAACGGTACCTATGGGGTTTAAAACAGAAAAGAGGGCAACAAACAGGTAAATAAAAAGATCCATATTTTATTTTTAAGGGTGTAAAAATACTCTTTTTTTGTTTTTTAATGTTAGGGCAATGTTTTTTATTGCTGCTACAACTAAAGCTTAAAATTATCAAACGGGTAAACCTTTTTGATTACTTTTGCCAAATACAATCAGAGAAAATCATGAAGAATAAAAAAACATTGGTTCTTGGAGCGACGACTAAACCAGAACGCTACGCCTTTAAAGCCGTGAATATGTTAGTAGAAAAAGGGCATTCCGTTCTCGCATTAGGCCAAAATGCAGGCGAAGTTGCCGGTGTGAAAATCCAGACAAAAGCCATTCCATTAAAAAACATCGATACCGTTACCCTATATTTAAACCCTACACGTCAGCGCGATTATTACAATTATATCGTCGAGGCTAAACCTAAACGTGTTATTTTCAATCCAGGAACTGAGAATCCGGAATTTTACCAATTGTTGAAACTAAATGATATTAAAGTAGAAGTAGCTTGCACGTTAGTCTTGTTAGCTACCAATCAGTATTAGTTTTTTGAAGCTTTTCCTGCTATCCATTTCAATCTTTTGAACAAAACAGTATTTTTCTAAATAAATCAAGAGCTTCCGTTGGTCGCTCTTTTTTTATAAGAAAAAATTACTGTTTTTTATCAAAAGGATTTCCATTTCGATCAAGGCTAGGGCGCAAGAAATTTGAGATTTAAAAAGACAGCTCCATAAAATATCTTAAAATCTTGTATCCATAATTGCAGGTTTGCTAATCAACAACAATCCAAGAAAAGTGATCAGTCCGTTTACGATAATCAATTCGTTATCGAAAACATATCCTCCAAATAAAGTCTTCGAATTTTCGCTGATAAAGTACGTCAGCGCTGGAGACAATAAGCAAACGATTGGAACAAATTTGTCTTTGACGGTTTTTGATTTTACAAACAATCCAAAACAATACAATCCCAAAAGCGGACCATACGTGTAGGACGCAACTCTAAAAATCATTCCTACTACAGAGCTGTCATTGATAGCATTAAAGAAAATAATCACCAGAAACATTAAAAACGAAAAGGCAATATGTACAAGATGTCTGTTTCGAACTACGTTTGGCTTGTTTAAATTTTCTATTTTATCCATTCCTAAAAAATCAACACAAAACGAAGTTGTCAACGCTGTCAAGGCAGAATCCGTTGTTGCAAATGTGGCGGCTGTTAATCCCAACAAGAAAATCACGGATGGAATCAGTGTCAAATGGTTAAACGCAATTTCTGGGAAAAGTAAATCGGTTCTGGGTTTTCCGGTAACTAAATCAGTTGGAACTTCTATTCCGTTTTTAGCCGCATAAATATAAAGTAAAGCACCTACGCTGAGGAAAAAGATATTGATACCTACAAATATTCCGGTGAACGTAAACATGTTTTTTTGGGCTTCGCCAATGTTTTTGCAACTCAGGTTTTTCTGCATTAAATCCTGATCCAAGCCCACCATGGCAATGGTTACAAAGATTCCTCCCAGAATTTGTTTTACAAAATGAAACTTACTCGATACAAAATCTTCAAAGAAGAATACCTTAGAATAATTGCTGTTTTTTACTGCTTCAAATGCTTCGAAAACATTTAAGTTTAAACTTCTGCAAATAAAGAAAATCGTCAAAAAAACAGAGGATACTAAGAAAAAGGTTTGTAAAGTATCGGTAATTATAATCGTTTTCAATCCGCCTCGATACGTATAAGCAAATATCAAAGCCAGCGAAATTAAAACCGTAACTGCAAACGGGATTCCGTAAAAGTCAAAAACAAAGCGTTGCAAAACAATAACAACAAGATACAATCTAAATGCAGACCCAATTGTTCTGCTAATCAGGAAAATGGTTGCGGCCGTTTTATAAGAATAAATTCCTAATCGGTGCTCGATGTAACCGTAAATAGAAGTTAAATTCATCCGATAATACAACGGCAGCAGTACTTTTGCAATAATAACGAAACCAATCGCATTACCGAGAACAAATTGAAAATATTTGAATTGCTCCCCATTTGGAGAACCTACTTCTCCCGGTACCGAAATAAAAGTCACTCCCGAAAGTGCCGTTCCAATCATTCCAAAAGCAACTAAATACCATTTTGAATTTTTATTGGCTTTAAAAAAAGCATCATTTCCGCTGTCTTTTCTGCTTACAAAATGCGAAATCAAAAAAAGAATTCCGAAGTAGATTACAATTAGCGACAGAATAGCGAATGGAGTCATATTATATGAATATTGTATTTGACCAAATTACATAAATAATCCTCAAATTTTCAAAATATCTATCCCTAACGATTGGGACAAATTAACTACTTTTGCCTTTATGGAATTTTCTTCAAAATTAATAGAAAAAGCAGTTAACGAAATGTCTCAGCTGCCAGGAATTGGCAAAAGAACTGCACTGCGGTTGGTGTTGCATTTATTAAAGCAACCCAAAGAGCAAACAGGATTTCTGTCGCAAGCCTTGATCGCTATGCGTGAAGATATTAAATATTGTAGCAGTTGTCATAATATTTCGGATAACGTGATGTGCGAAATTTGCGCTAACAAAACCAGAAATCATCAAATTATTTGCGTTGTGGAGGATATTCGCGATGTTATGGCAATCGAAAATACAGGTCAGTTTAGGGGTATTTACCATGTTTTGGGCGGTAAAATTTCGCCCATTGATGGCGTTGGTCCCAGTCAGTTGAATATTACAACTTTAGTCGAAAAAGTAAAATCAGGAAGTGTCAACGAGATTATTTTTGCTTTAAGTTCCACGATGGAGGGGGATACGACTAATTTTTACATCTACAAACAAATTGCCGATTGTGAAATTATAATATCAACAATCGCCAGAGGAATTTCGGTAGGCGATGAACTGGAATATGCGGATGAAGTTACCTTGGGAAGGAGTATTTTGCAAAGAGTTCCGTTTGAAAAGTCTTTTAAAAATAATTAATCCATTTAAAGAATAGCGATACTTTTTAAATCGTAAATGAAAAGCTATATTTGTCGCTTAAAAAATATTGAAAATGAGCAAATTCGTACTCTATTTGTTGTTAGTTATTAGTGTGTTGCTTTCATCTTGTATACCTACCAAAGATTTAATTTATCTTCAGAAAAAAGATAGCTCACAAGCGGAAGCCACAATTGCAGCGATAGAAACAAAGCCGTATAGATTGCAAATTAATGACGTTTTGAGTATTAATATAAAAGCGATAGATCCGAAGTTAGTCGCTATTTTTAGCCCTTCGAATGAAGGTGCTGCAGCAGGAAAATCTGAGTCGGGGTTGTATTTTGATGGATTTACTGTGGACGATCACGGGAATATAAGAGTTCCTGTTTTGGGAGATTTGAATGTGATTGGTTACACGCTGGATGAAGTCAGAATACGATTAGAAAAGCAATTATTAGCGGAGTATTTTAATAAGGAAGCGAATATTTTTGTGACTGTAAAATTGGCGGGTTTTCGATATACAATCAACGGGGAAATAGGTGGTCCAGGGACGAAAACATTATTTCAGGAACACGTAAATATTATGGAAGCTATTGCTAATGCTGGAGATATCACCATAACCGGAGACAGAAAAGCAGTGACAATCATGCGGAAAACACCAACGGGAGTTGAAATGCATGATTTAGATCTTACCGATATAAATGTGATGAAATCCCCTTATTTTTACTTGCAGCCTAATGATTATGTTTATATAAAGCCGCTCAAACAGAAAACTTGGGGGACCGGAAAAACGGGTATAGAATCGCTGGGAACTATTATTACTTTGCTTTCTTTAGCCACGACGACTTTCTTACTATTAAAAAATTAAAAACCGCGATTGAAATATGTTAGATATAAAAGATTTTTCGATTTTTGAAAATCAAGTCAGCTTTGACTTTAAAGGGTTTTTAATAAAAATCGGAAGTTACTGGAAGTGGTTTTTACTCAGTTTGCTAATCACTTTTACGGTTGCATATCAAGTTAATATTCGTAAAGAAAAAATCTACGGTATGGAAACGCTTATTGCTGTAAAGGAAGAGAGCAATCCTCTTTTTACGTCAAATACGAGTTTGGTTTTTAATTGGGGCGGTACTTCGGATCAGGTTCAGACTATTTCTACAACATTACAATCCCGTTCTCATAATGAATTGGTAGTAGATAAGCTACAATATTACATTAGCTATTTGACTCAAGGCAAATATAATTTGGTCGACGCTTATGGCGCTGTTCCTTTTACTGTAAATATTGATAAATCCAAAGGACAACTTGCGGGAACACTTATTGGAATCAAGTTTTTAAGTGAAAGTGAATATGAAATCAGAATTCCATTTGAGAATCCAAGCGTTTCAATAATTACGTATTCCAATAATTCGTATAGTAACACCGCCGTTGAAACCGGTGAATTTGTTAAAAAATATAAAGTAGGGCAAAAAGTCTCGTTACCTTTTTTGAATTGGAAATTACAAATAAACGATAATCCTGGTTTTTATAAAGGGAACGAGTATTTTGTGCAGTTTAATGATTTTAACGGAACCGTATCCGGATACAAAGGCATAAGTGTGCAATCAGATGATAAAGGTGGTTCCATCATCACTTTAGGAATGCAAGGAACCAATAAAGCAAGAATGGTTGAGTATTTGAATTCGACTGTTAAAATGCTTATCAAACGACAATTAGATAGTAAGAATCAATTTGCAACCAATACAATTGCTTTTATTGACAGCACATTGGTTACGATGGAATCCCAATTGAAGGAAACCGGGAATGAGTTGAAAACTTTTAGAAAAGGTAAAAATATCTATGATATTGAGGAAGGTGGCGCTAAATTTTCAGAAAAGATTTTAGAATTTGATGTCAAAAAAGATGAGGTTAATCGTAAAGTGGCGTATTACAACTCTTTAAAGGCGTACCTGAAAAACAGCGTGAATTATGCTAAACTTCCGGCACCATCTGTAGCTGGAATCGAAGATCCAAATATCGTTGTCAATGTTTCTAAATTAATCGCGTTATCTACGCAAAGATCTGAAATGGCTTATGCGGTAAAAAGTGATAAGATTTTCAAGGATTTTGACAATCAAATGGAAGCCGTTAAAAATGTACTTTTAGAAAATATAGCTACCGCCAAATCAGCTTTGCAGTATGATTTAGCAGTGGTCAGCAGTAAAATAAATGAAACTGAAAGTACCATAAAACAACTTCCAGAGGATCAACAAGAGCTTATTAAGATTAAGAGGAAGTATGATTTAAGCGATAATATTTACAGCACCTTTCTTCAAAAAAGAAGCGAAGCGGATATTGTGAAAGCAGCGAATTTGTCAGACGTTCATTTTATTGATCCTGCAAAAGATGTTGGAGGAGGATTAATCGGTCCAAAAACTTCTGTTAATTATGTTTTGGCATTATTTCTGGGAATTTTGTTTCCGTTGATTTTTGTTTTTGCCGTTTTCTTTATTAATAACTCGATTCAAAATACGGAAGATATCAGCAAAATGACAAAAATACCATTGATTGGAGTCGTTGGTGTCAATAGGGAGCATACGAATTTAGCTGTTTATGACAAACCTAAATCTGCTTTATCGGAATCCTTCAGAGCGATTCGTTCCTCGCTTCAGTTTTTATATAAGCAGCAAAATGTAGATGGTGCTAAGACTTTGATGATTACCTCTTCGGTGAGTGGTGAAGGGAAGACGTTTTGTTCGATAAATATTGCGACAGTTTTTGCTTTAAGTGAAAAGAAAACAGTAGTTATCGGGTTGGATTTAAGAAAACCTAGGTTAGCTTCAGAGTTTAACTTATCCAATGAAGTAGGGGTAGTTAATTATTTAATTAAACAAAAAACAGTTGATGAGATTATAAATCATACCCATATTCCTTATTTGGATGTTATTTTATCAGGACCTATTCCGCCGAATCCGGCTGAAATGATCTTGAGTGAGGGCATGAAAGAATTAATTGAAGAATTGAAGAAAAAGTACGATTATATTATATTGGATACTCCGCCTGTTGGTTTGGTTTCTGATGCGTTAGAATTGGCACAATACTCCGATGTGACGCTTTACATTGTCAGACAGAATTTCACTAAAAAGGATATGATTACTTTATTGAACAATCGAGTGAAACGTGGGGAGTTAAACAATACCAGCATTATCTTAAACGGTTTGGAAAATAAAGCAAAATACGGAACGGGTTATGGGTATGGATACGGTTATGGATATGGGTACGGAACGTATGCGAATGGCTATTATGAAGAGGAAAAACCAAAGAGCATATACCAAAAGGTAGCCCAAAAAATATTAAAAAAACCAACAAAGTAACAGCTAGAATTTAAGACAAAACGAAATGAAAGAGCAAATACAAAAAGCGATTTTAATTACTGGAGGGGCGGGATTCATAGGTTCTAATCTTTGTGATTATTTTTTGTCAAAAGGGTATAAAGTGGTTTGTTTAGATAATTTTGCCACAGGTCACAGGCATAATTTAAAAGATTTTATAAATCATCCCAATTTTTCTTTGATTGAAGGCGATATTCGGAACGCGATAGATTGTGCCACCGCAGTAAAAGGAGTAGATTATGTTTTGCATCAAGCGGCTTTAGGTTCTGTGCCACGGTCTATAAATGATCCGGCTACCACGAATGATGTGAATGTTTCCGGATTTTTGAATATGTTGGTGGCGGCAAAAGACGAGAAAGTAAAACGTTTCGTGTACGCTGCAAGTTCTTCGACTTACGGGGATTCAGAAGCTTTGCCCAAGGTTGAAGCTGTGATTGGGAAACCGCTATCTCCGTATGCTATTACGAAATATGTGAACGAGTTGTATGCAGAAATTTTTAGTAAAACGTATGGTTTAGAAACTATTGGTCTGCGTTATTTTAATGTTTTTGGAAAAAAGCAGGATCCTAATGGCGCTTATGCTGCCGTTATACCGAAATTTGTGATGCAGTTAATGCAGCACGAAAGTCCAAGAATAAATGGGGATGGAAATTATTCCCGTGATTTTACTTATATTGATAATGTCATTCAAATGAATGAATTGGCAATGTTGACCCAAAATCCGGAGGCAATTAATACTGTCTATAATACGGCTTATGGCGATAGAAATACGTTGAATAATTTGGTGGATTATCTGAAAGAATTTTTATCCGAACAAGATCCAAAAATAGGAAATGTTGCTATTGAATATGGTCCAAACCGAGCAGGAGATATTCCGCATTCCTTGGCCAGTATTGAGAAAGCGAAAACGTTGCTTGGATACGATCCAAAATATTCTATGCAAGAAGGATTGCGAGCAGCGGTGCAATGGTACTGGGAGAATTTGCGGGAGAAAAGTGAATAGTTAGGGATCTTCATTGTTAAGGTACCTTAAGAGGTAAGCAGAGGATAATGAGATAATATTTGTTGAAAAGATGACGTTTAAAAATATATAAAGGTATAATTGAGCATAAAAAATAAGAGAATGGAAATTACAAAAATTTGTTGCATTGGGGCAGGGTATGTTGGTGGTCCAACGATGGCCGTCATTGCTCAAAAATGTCCACACATACAAGTAACAGTAGTCGATTTGAATGAAGAGCGCATTGCCGCCTGGAATGATAAAGACACTTCAAATATTCCTATTTATGAACCGGGATTGGATACCATTGTTGCGGAAGCAAGAGGAAGGAATTTATTTTTTTCCACTGCCGTTGACAAAGCCATAGATGAAGCTCAGATTATTTTTATATCTGTAAATACGCCTACTAAAACGTATGGAAAAGGAAAAGGCATGGCTGCTGATTTAAAATATATAGAGTTGTGTGCCCGACAAATTGCGCGCGTAGCTAAAGACAATAAAATAGTGGTAGAAAAATCTACTCTACCGGTTCGAACCGCAGAAGCAATTAAAAGTATTCTTGACAATACCGGTAATGGAGTGCAGTTTCAAATTTTGTCCAATCCAGAATTTTTAGCGGAAGGAACAGCGGTTTCTGATTTATTAAATCCCGATCGAATCCTTATTGGAGGTGATGCTTCAGAGGAAGGTAAAAAAGCGATACAGGCCTTAGTTGATGTATATTCGAATTGGGTTGCTTCGGATAAAATATTAACTACTAATGTTTGGTCTTCTGAACTGTCTAAGCTTACCGCCAATGCTTTTTTGGCACAACGTATTTCTTCGATCAATGCCATGTCAGAACTTTGTGAAAAAACAGGAGCTGATGTCAATGAAGTAGCAAAAGCTATCGGAATGGACAGCAGGATTGGGTCGAAATTTCTAAAAGCTTCCGTTGGTTTTGGAGGTTCTTGTTTTCAAAAAGACATTTTAAATTTAGTTTACATCGCAAAATCATACGGTTTAAACGAAGTGGCCGATTATTGGGAGCAAGTAATCATTATGAATGATCATCAAAAAAGACGCTTCTCCAATACCATTGTACAAACGCTTTACAATACAGTTTCGGATAAAAAAATTACTTTTTTGGGTTGGGCGTTCAAGAAAGATACGAATGACACCAGAGAATCTGCGGCTATTTACGTTGCCGATGATTTGATTAACGAACATGCAAATATTGCTGTTTACGATCCAAAAGTTTCGAATAAAAAAATTATAGATGATTTAAATTATTTAGAAACAAGAAATGTGGAACGCAATGCCAACAGCATCAGTTCTTTTACGGATCCTTATGAAGCCTGCCAAAACGCACATGCTATTGCTATACTCACGGAGTGGGACGAATTCACTCAGTATGACTGGCAAAAAATTTATGATTCGATGCAAAAGCCCGCTTTTATCTTTGATGGTAGAAATTTGTTGAATGGTCCTGATTTGAAAGCTATTGGTTTTGTATACCAAGCTATCGGTTCCTAAAGATATTAGTTGTAAAGAAATAATGGGCCAGAATAATGAAGAGATCAAAAGCACTGAAAAAAAAATATTGACAAAGAGTTTAACAGAGGCAAAGCAACAAACAGCATAGTTACAGATAAAGAATTTCAGAACGGTAAGCGATAGCGTCATGGGTTCAGGGATATTAATGATTCAGGGTGTGTTATAATTTAGAAGCGTTTACTTTCAAATTTGACGCGGAATACTAATTGTATTGTAAAAAATAAAGGAGATGAATTGGTATGTAGTGTATACAAAGCCCAAATGGGAGAAGAAAGTTGCAGAACAATTACAAAAGAGAGGAATTGAATGTTATTGTCCATTGGTTACACAAATGCGACAATGGTCTGACCGAAAGAAAAAAGTGGAAGTTCCTCTTTTTAATTCCTATGTTTTTGTTCAGGTAGCTGAAGGGGAACGCAATGCTGTTTTTGAATGTGTAGGTGTAGTGCGGTATTTATTTTGGTTGGGAAAACCGGCTGTTGTCCGTAATGAAGAAATTGAAGTTATAAAAAAATGGCTCAATACGTCCGATACAATTGATGTTGCCGTTTCGTCTTATCAAGTTGGGGATTCCATACAATTGGAATCAGGACCATTCTCCGCACAAACAGCTACCATTCAAGAAATGACCAATACACATTATGTGCTGGTTTTGGAATCTTTAGGATGTGTCTTGAAAATGAAAATAAAGCAGTAGGTGTTTGTTTTTTGCGTTACATGACCTTTTTTTATCTTTTACAGGAAATTGAACTTTGTACGAATAAAATAAGACTTTTATTACTTGAGTAAATCTGTAAGGCGGGCTAAAAAGTGGTAAAAACTGTTTTTTAGATCGAAAAATAAAATTAAAATTGAATTAAAGAAACATACTTAACTATTGATTTTCAGCTGCTTGTACGTTAATTTACAGCAACTGGCGATTTTTAATGTTCAATTGCTATGAAGTGTTCTTTTTACTTACTGATTGTTGCTATATTTGCCTCCTTAATTTAACTAGATTCCTGCTCCGTTTTGTGTGAGTAAGGAGTGCGTAGCGGTGCACTAGAGTAAACAATCGTTAAAATTATTATTATTATTATTAAAAGGTTTAGGATTATAATTTAAAAATGAATTCCATCAAAAAAATAGCGGTAATTGGTTTGGGTTATGTGGGTTTGCCATTGGCCCGATTGTTTGCGACGCAGCATGCTGTTACCGGATTTGATATTAATCAGTCCCGAGTTGCTTCGTTGCAGTCCGGCACTGATTCCACTTTTGAAGTATCGGACTCAGTTTTACAACAAGTATTGTTACAAGAACCAAGCGATTCTATCGGGTTGTATTGCACCACCGACATAGCTGCAATAGCCAACTGTACTTATTATATAATAACGGTTCCAACTCCTGTCGATAAAAACAATCGTCCAGATTTGACTCCATTATATAAATCAAGTGAAACGGTAGGTAAAGTTTTGAAAAAAGGAGATATCGTTATTTATGAATCTACCGTGTATCCTGGAGCGACAGAAGAAGAATGTGTGCCCGTTTTAGAAAAAGTTTCCGGACTGGAATTTAATGTTGATTTTTTTGTCGGGTATTCTCCTGAACGCATCAATCCCGGTGATAAAGAGCATACGGTAGAAAAAATTTTAAAAATAACTTCAGGTTCAACACCGCAAATTGGCCAAAAAGTAGATGCCTTATATAAATCAGTAATCACCGCAGGTACCCATTTGGCACCCTCCATCAAAGTAGCCGAAGCCGCTAAAGTGATTGAAAACTCCCAACGGGATATTAACATTGCTTTTGTCAATGAATTGGCTAAAATTTTTAATCTGATGCAAATTGATACTCATGCCGTTTTAGAAGCAGCTGGTACGAAATGGAATTTTCTTCCTTTCAAACCGGGTCTAGTCGGCGGGCACTGCATCGGTGTAGACCCCTATTATTTGGCGCAACGCGCACAAGAATTTGGTTACCATCCAGAAATTATCTTAGCAGGACGTCGATTGAATGACAGTATGGGCGATTATGTGGCTTCACAGATTGTAAAATTGATGATCAAAAAAGGAATTTCGGTAAATGGTGCTACCTTACTTATGCTTGGTATAACTTTTAAAGAAAACTGTCCTGATGTTCGCAACACAAAAATTGTCGATGTCATAACGGCTTTGACCGATTATGGAATTGCTATTACTATTTATGACCCCTTAGCTAATCCTTCAGAAGTACAGCATGAATACCGTTTAATGACCACTGCTATTTTACCAAAGGAAAAATTTGATGCGGTTGTTTTAGGTGTCGCACATCGTGAATTCCTAGCTATCGATTTCTCCAAATTGCAAAATGAGAACAGTTTGTTATACGATGTCAAAGGTATTTTAGGAAAAGTGGCGGATGGAAGGTTGTAAAGTGCAGGTACAAAAGTATAACAGTGTAAGCACACAAAAATATGGAAAATAATCATTCAATCACGCATGTTATTCTTACCGGTGGAGTGGGAAGCCGATTGTGGCCTTTATCCAGAAAAAGCCAACCCAAGCAATATTTAGATTTATTTGAAGGTAAGTCTTTATTTGAAATGACTGTAGAACGCAATCGTACTTTAGTGGATCAGGTTATGGTTGTTGGCAACATTGATAACTGCCATTTGAGCAGACAGGTTTTAGAGAAATCGAATACTTCTTACATTGATATTATAGAATCTACTCCAAGAAATACGGCTGCAGCCATTGCTTTTGCTGCGTTGGCTTCTGATTCGGAGGCCATTTTAATTGTGACGCCATCGGATCATATTATCGATGACATGGAACAGTATAATAAAGCCATTCAGGAGGCCATTGAAAAAGCTTCCAACGGTTTTATTGTCACTTTTGGGATTGTCCCAATTAAACCAGAGACGGGTTATGGCTATATTGAAAGAAAAGGAGACGATGTTGTATCCTTTCGTGAAAAGCCCAATAAAGTTACTGCGACTGATTTTATTTCCAAAGGGAATTTTCTCTGGAACAGTGGGATGTTTTGTTTTAAAGCAGGCGTTTTTTTGGAAGAATTAAAATTGTTTGCTCCTGAAGTATATGAAAAATCAAAAATAGCCTGGGACGCCAATATTGATGGAAATTTAGATTTGGCCTTATCGATGGATATTCCGTCAATCAGTGTTGATTACGCTGTGATGGAGCGTAGTAAGAAGATAAAAGTTGTTCCTTCGACCTTCGTTTGGTCTGATTTGGGTTCTTTCGAATCGGTTTATGATTATTTGGCCGCTACTGGACATGCGGTCGACACAAATGGGAATATGGTCATTGGTACTACTAATTACACTGCTTTTGTAGGGGTAAAAAATACTATTTTTGTTTACACTCAGACCGCTAATTTAATTCTTCAAAAAGAGTGTTCTCAGGATGTAAAAAATGTTTATAGTGCTCTGGAAAAACAAAATTCAGATTTGTTAAATTAAATGATCGTAGTAAACAAAGATTCTAAAATATATATAGCAGGTCATAATGGCATGGTAGGAAGTGCTATTTGGAGAATTTTGACAGCTAAAGGCTATACTAATTTAATGGGAGTTTCAAGTACTGATTTAGATTTAAGAAATCAGCAAGCGGTTTCGGATTTTATTGCTGCCGAAAAACCGGAGGTAATCATTGATGCCGCAGCTCGTGTCGGCGGTATTTGGGCCAACAATGATTATCCCTACCAATTTATTATGGAGAACATGCAGATCCAGAATAATCTAATCGATTCCGCTTTTAAATCCGGAGTTGCGAAGTTTATTTTTTTAGGGAGTTCTTGTATTTATCCAAAATTGGCGCCGCAACCTTTAAAAGAGGAGTACTTGCTAACCGGCACTTTGGAGCTTACGAACGAATGGTATGCCATCGCAAAAATCGCCGGTGTTAAGGCTTGCGAAGCCATTCGCAAACAATTTGGAAAGGATTATGTAAGTTTAATGCCGACAAATTTATACGGTACCCATGACAATTTTGATTTAAATACATCCCATGTTTTACCAGCGATGATTCGCAAATTTCATGAAGCCAAGAAAAACAATCATGCTCCTGTTGCTCTTTGGGGTAGCGGAACACCTATGAGAGAGTTTCTTTTTGTGGATGATATGGCTGCTGCAGTTATTTTTGCTTTGGAAAATAAACTTCCAGAATATTTATACAATGTGGGAACAGGAGAGGATTTGACCATCAGACAGTTGGCCGAAATTATCCAAAAAATAACGGAACATCAAGGAGAAATCATTTGGGATGCCAGTAAACCGGACGGTACTCCAAGAAAGTTAATGGACATAGCTAAAATGCACGCTTTGGGATGGAAACATCAGGTGCGGTTGGAAGAAGGTATACAGAAAACATACAATTGGTTTTTAGAAAATATAGATCGATTTAAGGAAGTGAAAATGTAAATCGGTGAACGTTTATCGTCCATCGTTGACCGAACACCGAACAAAAAAATATGGATACTAAACAAAAAACAGCATTTATTACCGGAGTAACGGGACAAGACGGAGCATATTTAAGCGAATTTTTACTTAAAAAAGGATATATCGTTCATGGATTAAAAAGACGTTCTTCGTTATTTAACACCGATCGTATTGATCATTTGTATCAAGATCCGCATGTAGACCACCGTAATTTCTTTTTGCATTATGGGGACATGACCGATGGGACCAATTTAATTCGTTTGATTCAGGAAATTCAGCCTGATGAAATTTATAATTTGGCCGCCATGAGCCATGTAGCGGTTTCTTTTGAAACACCGGAGTATACTGGAAATGCAGATGGACTGGGAACATTACGTATTTTGGATGCGGTTCGTTTATTAGGATTAGAAAAAAAGACACGTATTTATCAGGCCTCGACTTCTGAATTATATGGTAAAGTACAAGAAGTACCGCAATCCGAAACGACTCCTTTTTACCCACGTTCACCATATGCAGTAGCCAAGATGTATGCTTTTTGGATTACCGTAAATTACAGAGAAGCTTACGGAATGTATGCCTGTAACGGTATTTTGTTTAATCATGAATCGCCAATACGTGGGGAAACTTTCGTAACTCGTAAAATTACTAGAGCGACTTCTAGAATCGCTTTAGGTTTACAAGATAAATTATACTTAGGAAACTTGGATGCGAAACGTGATTGGGGTCATGCTAAAGATTATGTTCGTATGATGTGGATGATTTTACAAGCTGATGAAGCTGAGGATTGGGTAATTGCAACAGGTAAAACTACACCCGTACGCGATTTTGTAAAGATGAGTTTTGCAGAAACAGGAATTACACTTCGTTTTGAAGGGGAAGGAGTAAATGAAGTAGGGATTATTGACAGTATTGATGTTGAGAAATATTATAGTATTGTTAATCCCAGCAACGAAGGACGAACAACGACCACTGACCAACTTCCTCAGATTGGAAAAGAAGTATTAGCGGTAGATCCTAAATATTTTAGGCCTACTGAGGTAGATTTGTTAATTGGTGATCCTACCAAAGCCCGAACTAAATTGGGATGGAAATGTAAATATGATTTGCCAGCCTTAGTTAAGGACATGATGCAATCTGATTTGAAATTGATGCAGAAAGACCAGTATTTAAAAGATGGAGGGTTTAAAACGTTGAATTATTTTGAGTAATGAAAAGTTTAATTGATTAAGAGAAGTTCAACTTGTTTATAAAAATTTTGCTAATATCAGTCAAAATACTATTTAATTAAAAAATGATGTAGTGTAGTAATTTATTTTTGATTGAAAAATCAATCCTGACAGTAATAAGTCAACAAATATTTTTGTTGTTTTGAAAGAGAGGGTAAAAATTCTGATCTAAATTTATTAAAAAAAAATACATAAATTTTAAACAATCCAATATGTTAAAAGATAAAATTTTAATGATCACTGGAGGCACTGGGTCCTTTGGAAATGCGGTATTAAATCGTTTTTTATTTACGGATCATTTTAAAGAAATCCGAATTTTTTCTCGTGATGAAAAAAAACAGGATGATATGCGCAACCAATTAAAAAATGATAAACTCAAGTTTTATATTGGCGATGTACGTGATTATACAAGTATAGAAAGAGCGATGCGTGGAGTGGATTATGTATTTCATGCAGCTGCCCTAAAGCAAGTTCCTTCCTGTGAGTTTTTTCCATTGGAAGCGACAAAAACAAATGTGTTTGGAACCCAGAATGTCATTGATGCCGCTTCAGCCAATAAAGTAAAAAAAGTAATTTGCTTAAGCACCGACAAAGCGGCCTATCCGATTAATGCGATGGGAATTTCTAAAGCCTTAATGGAAAAAGTGGCAATCGCAGCATCGAGAAATACTACTGATACCACGGTTTGTTTAACCCGTTACGGAAATGTAATGGCATCCAGAGGCTCGGTTATTCCGTTGTTTTTAAAACAAATTCAGGAAGGTAAAACCATCACGATCACGGATCCTAAGATGACTCGTTTCCTCATGTCTTTAGAGGAGGCGGTAGAGTTGGTTTTGTTTGCTTTTGAGCATGGTAATGCCGGAGATTTATTTGTCAACAAAGCACCGGCAGGAACAATCGGGGACTTAGCACAAGCATTAAAAGAACTATGTAATGCCAAAAATGAAATAAAAATAATCGGAACACGTCATGGGGAGAAATTATATGAAACATTGTGTACTCGTGAAGAAATGGTAAAAGCACAAGATATGGGCGATTTCTATAGAATTCCGGCAGACAACCGCGATTTGAATTATGCTCAATATTTTTCGGAGGGAGAACAGGACGTTTCTATAATTGAAGATTATCATTCTCACAACACAGAACAGTTGGGAGTTGAAGGAATGAAAAAATTGTTAATAAATCTGTCACTAATTAAGAAAGAGGTTTTTGGAGAAAATGTGGCTCAAATGCCAGAGTAATTCTAAAGATAAAATGATTCCAGAAATGACAAAAGGTGGTAGTCATATCGATTCTAGAGGCACGCTGTTTTATAATAATGATGTCAATCTCTCGGCAATCAAAAGAATGTATGCAATAGAAAATCACAACATTGATTTTGTTCGGGCCTGGCAAGGACATCAAATTGAACAGCGATGGTTTTCGGTTATGTATGGTTCTTTTAGAATCCAGTTGATTGCGATTGACCATTGGGATAATCCTTCCAAAGATCTGGAGCGGTTAGTTTTTATATTAAATGCAAAAAAACTTGATGTGCTTCACATTCCTCCAGGATATGTGAGCAGTATTCAGTCGCTGGAACCAGATTCAAAATTGTTGGTGCTTGCGGATTATTCATTAGGAGAAGTAAAAGACGAATTCCGATTTGAGTCGGATTACTTTCAGGAAAAAAAGTAAATTATGTTAAAAGTAGGAATTACTGGTCAGGCCGGATTTGTAGGTACGCATTTGTACAATACTTTAGGGTTATTTCCTGAAGAATTTGACAGAGTTGATTTTCAAAAAGAATTTTTTGAAGAGGATAATCAATTAAATGGCTTTGTATCACAATGTGATGTTATAGTTCATTTAGCTGCCATGAATCGGCATAATGACCCGCAAGTAATTTATGATACCAATCTGGGTTTGGTAAAGAAATTGACAAATGCTTTGTCCGCTACAAAGAGTAAAGCACATGTGCTTTTTTCATCGTCTACGCAGGAAGAAAGAGATAATTTGTACGGAAAATCTAAAAAAGAAGGAAGGGAGTTGATGATCAATTGGGCTAAAAAAACAGGTGGTAAATTTACCGGACTGATTATCCCAAATGTTTTTGGCCCTTTCGGACATCCAAATTACAACTCTGTGGTGGCGACGTTCTGCCACAAATTATCTCATAATGAAACGCCAAAAATTGAGGTTGACGGGGAGGTGAAGCTAATTTATGTTGGGGAATTGATAGCCAAAATCCTAAAAGAAATTAGAAGCGGAATAGGAAAAGATGAAGTTTTAGTTGCTCATACATCAGAATCTAAGGTGTCTGGGCTACTTGTTTTATTGGAAAATTACAAAACACATTATCAGGATAAAGGGGAAATACCCACAATCAACAATACCTTTGAATTGAATTTGTTCAATACTTTTCGTTGTTATATGGATATTGCCACCTACTTTCCCGTAAAATTCATCCAGCATATTGATCCCAGAGGTTCATTTGTGGAAGTGATGCGATTGGGAATTGGAGGACAAGTATCTTTCTCAACAACGGTTCCGGGAATTACCAGAGGAAACCATTATCATACGCGTAAAATAGAACGTTTTGCAGTGATAAAAGGAAAAGCATTAATTCAGTTGCGTCGTATAGGAACAGATGAAGTATTGGATTTTTATCTCGATGGAGCGGAACCTGCGTATGTAGACATGCCGATCTGGTTTACTCATAATATTAAAAATATTGGAGATGAGGTTTTATATACCAATTTCTGGATCAATGAATTTTATGATCCAACTGATCCGGACACCTATTTTGAAAATGTTTAAATAAAAATGAAATAAAATTTTATCTTCGATATAAATGAAATCAAGACTTAAAGTAATGACCGTTGTCGGAACGCGCCCGGAAATTATACGACTGTCAAGAGTAATGGCCGCTTTAGATGCTTCCGATGCCATAGAACATATCATGGTTCATACAGGTCAAAATTATGATTATGAATTAAATCAAATTTTTTTTGATGACTTAGCCATTCGGAAGCCCGATTTTTTTCTGGATGCCGCCGGAGCCACTGCTACTGAAACTATAGGTCAGATTTTGATAAAGATTGATCCATTATTGGAAAGTGAAAAACCAGATGCTTTTTTAATTTTAGGCGATACGAATAGCTGCTTGTGTGCCATTCCTGCAAAAAAGAGACAGATCCCCATTTTCCACATGGAAGCTGGGAACCGTTGTTTTGACCAAAGAGTTCCTGAAGAAACCAATCGTAAGATTGTGGATCATGTTTCCGATATTAATTTGACCTACAGTGATATTGCCAGAGAATATTTATTGAGAGAAGGTTTGTCCGCTGACAGAATCATTAAAACCGGTTCGCCGATGTTTGAAGTTTTGAATCATTATTTACCTTCTATAGAATCTTCTGACGTTTTGGAAAGATTGGAGCTTCAAGAAGGTAAGTTTTTTGTAGTGTCATCCCATCGGGAAGAAAATATCAATAGTGAGAAAAACTTTCAAGGTTTGATGGATAGCTTAAATTTAATTGCTGAAAAATACAATTATCCAATTATTGTTAGCACACATCCGCGTACTCGTAATATGATAGAAAATAAAAATATTAAAATGCATACGAATGTCCAATTCTTAAAACCTTTAGGATTTAATGATTTTAATGCCTTGCAGATGAAATCTTTTGCGGTTTTATCAGATAGCGGAACCATTTCAGAAGAATCATCTGTTTTAAATTTCAGGGCTTTAAACCTGAGAGATGCCCATGAAAGACCAGAGGCCATGGAAGAAGCTTCGGTAATGATGGTGGGATTGAGTCCGGAAAGAATCATGCAGGGTTTGGTACAATTGCAATACCAAAAAACAGGTGCCGAACGCAATTTCAGATCCGTTGCTGATTATTCGATGCCGAATGTGTCGGAGAAAATGATTCGCATTATTATTAGTTATACTGATTATATTAATCGTGTGGTATGGAGAAAAAACGAATAAAATAGGAAGTTAAAAGAGAATAATGAAAGTCCTAATGATCAATTCGGTTTCCGGTTACGGCAGCACAGGTTCTATCTGTGTGGATATCGCTGGTATGCTCGAAAATCAAGGGCATGAAAGTTACATTGCGTACGGACAATTATCTTCTGCATATAAAAACAGTTTCAAAATAGGGACCGTTTTAGAAAATCATTTACATAATATAGGTTCTCGGATTTTTGGTAAACAAGGGTATTTTACTCATGGCGGAACCAAAAAGTTAGTAAAATTCATAGAAAATTATAATCCAGATGTAATTCATTTACACAATCTGCATGGTAATTATTTAAACCTTAAAATTTTATTTGATTATTTAAAAGAAATACAAAAACCAGTGGTCTGGACGCTTCATGATTGTTGGGCATTTACAGGAAAATGTGCCCATTATACTGATGTGGCTTGTTATAAATGGCAAACCCATTGTAATAATTGTCCTCAGGTTCAAAAATATCCGTCAAGCCTTTTCTTCGACAAGTCTAGTATAATGTTTGATGACAAAAGGGAGTGGTTTACAAGTATCGAAAACATGACCATAATTCCGGTTTCTAATTGGTTGGCAGGTGAAGTAAGTAAATCTTTTTTAAATAAATATCCGATTGTCCCAATTTATAATTGGATTGATTTTGAGGTTTTTAAGCCGTCAGAAAAATCAAAATTCAATAATGAATATGGATTAGATGAAATTAAGTTTTCAATAATTGTAGTTAGTGCGGCATGGCATATCGAAGATGTTAAATGGCAAGATTTATTGGAGTTTGCGGATAAAATTGAAGCAAATACCCAAATAATAGTTATTGGAAAAGTTGATAAACTGGCATTATTACCCAAAAATTGTGTTTCTATTAACTATGTGCATGGTAAAGAAAAGTTAGCGGCTCTTTATAGCTTTGCGGATGCTTATATTCATCTTTCAACAGAAGATACCTTTGGAAAAGTAATTGCGGAAGCACTAAGTTGTGGAACGCCAGCTATTGTATATAATTCAACAGCTTGTCCTGAAATTATAGGCGAAGGCTGTGGTTATGTAGTTGAAAAAAGAAATGTAGACCAAGTTTTAGAAGCAATTAATAAGATTGAAATTAATAAGAAAAAATTCTACTCTGCTAAATGTAGAAAACATGTTATGGATCATTTTAATTATACGATAAATATTAATCAAACTATAGCAGTTTATAAAAATAGGATTGCAATATGATTATTAATTTAATTGTAATATTCCTAATTCTTCTCTTTGGATTCATATACTCTCAAGGATCTAATCAGGATATTAATAGTGGTAGTAACAGAAAAAAATATATTAAGGTAATTTGTTTTATCTTAATACTTCAGTCGGGTTTAAGAAATGTGGCAGTAGGTAGTGATACATATACATACTTTTTATATTTTGAGGATGTTAAGAGAAGTTCCTGGGGGGATATTTATAAAGCTATATTTAATTTTTATGAGCTTGGAGAGGGCAAAGACATAGGATATGTGGCCTTTGAGAAATTAGTACAAGTATTTACGAATGAATATCAAATCTTTCTTTTAGTAATCGCTGTTATTTTTTTCACGGCATTGGGGAATTTTATATACAAAAACACGACAAAATTAAAAGATTCCATAATTGCTTTTGTTATATATTCTGTTTTGTTTTATTCTTTTTTTTCAATTACTGGCCACAGACAGACTTTAGCAACAGCAGGAACATTTTTTGCTTTTGAATTTTTAAAGAGAAAAAGATTGATTCCTTTTGTTGTTATAATTTTGATAGCGTCTACAATTCACAAGTCATGCTTGGTTTTTATTCTTTTGTATTTTTTGTCGTATATCAAAAATATTAAAATTCCTTTTTGGATTGTTTTACTATTATTTCCAATTTTAATGGGGTTTAGTAGTATTATGGCAAAATTTATATCTGTGTTTTTAAATTCATATGAGGAATATGAGCATTTAGAAGAGTATAAACCTGTAACTTTTGTAGTTTTAATGTTGTTTATTGCAGTTTTATCGTTAATTAGGTACAACAAAATAATAGTTTTAGACAAAGGAGTGAAAAACTATTATGCAGGTTTAATGGTAGGGATATTATTTTTATCATTAGTCTTTGAAATTCATGGTTATATGAGGGTAGTTCAATATTTTTCAATTTTTATACTTTTATTAATACCCTTAATATTAAGGTCCTTTGATTCATTTGATAAAAAACACAGAAGTTTCATATATTCAATATCAATAATTATACTTCTTTCTTTTTTTATTAAAGCTAATTTAAATATGGAATATAAGTTTTTTTGGCAGGAAATGAAATTGGAAAAACTTTATGATTAATCACCTTATGAAAGAAATAAAATATATAGGTTTTTATGATTTACCTAATTCTAAATGTAAAAGAGTAAGTGCGCTATCAGCCACAAACAAAATGGATTATATTTGCAATTCGATTAATAATGTAGGTTTTCAAGTACATGTGATTTCGCCTTCTTGGATGGATGATTCTATAAAAAACTTTAAAATTCAAAAAACCTCAACCATCCAATTAAATGATAATAAAAAATTAACATTAGTATCGAGTTTTGGAACTTCCAATAAATTTACAAGAATTGTCAAAATTATTTATTCATTGTTATGGCTGTTTTTCTGGTTAGTAAAGAGTGTTAAAAGGGACGAGAAAATAATTGTGTACCATTCGCCTTGGATATCTTTGCCAATAATTTTGGCTAAAAAGTTGAAAAGATTTAAACTCATCCTTGAAGTCGAGGAGATCTATAGCGATGTGACTTCTTTACACCCTTATTTCGATAAATTAGAAAAAAAAATATTTCAAATAGCTGATTCATTTTTGTTTTCCTCTGATTTATTAGTCAGTAAAATTGGCGATTCTAAAAAAAACATTATTATCTATGGAAATTACAATGTAAATGAAGTGCTAGCACATCCAATAAATGACAACAAAATTCATCTTTTATACGCCGGAATTATAGACAAAGTTAAAGCGGGTGCATTTAACGCCGTAGAAAGCGCACTTTATCTTAACGAAGATTATGTGCTGCATATTATTGGATTTGGGGATGTTAAAACTTTATTAATTAGAATTAACGAAATTAATAAAATATCAAAATGTAAAATAATTTTTGATGGAACATTATCTGGCTCAGATTACATTAAATATTGTCAAAAATGTCATATTGGTCTCAGTACTCAAAAAATGGATGGTAAATATCTTGAAACTTCATTTCCAAGTAAAATTTTATCCTACATGGGTTTGGGACTGCGAGTTGTCTCTTGCGGTGTTGAATGTGTAATGGATTCAAAAATAGGTAATGATATTGTTTTCTATTACAAAGATACAACGCAAGCAATTGCAGAAGCTATAAAGAAAATCAATATAACAACACCAAATAATAATATCAATATTATTAAAAAATTAGATAGAGAATTCATCAGTGATTTAAAAAAACTATTAGAATAAATTATGGACAAAACAATTATAAAACCTTATTTGATTGATATACCTGTATTAATACTTTTTTTTGCAAGACCTAATCCTCTCGGGAAAGTTTTTGAACAAATAAAAATTGCGAGACCGTCAAAATTGTATTTGTATCAGGATGGTGCCCGCGAGAATAGACCTGATGATGTCGAAAATATTAAATTATGTCGTGAAATTGTATCTAAAATTGATTGGGAATGCGAGGTGAAGTACATGTACCAGGAAAAAAATTTTGGATGTGATCCGTCTGAATTTATTTCCCAGCAATGGTTTTTTTCAAATGAAGAGTCGGGAATTGTTTTAGAAGATGATGATGTACCATCACAAAGTTTTTTTCCTTATTGTAAAGAATTGTTGGTAGTTTATAAAAACGATGAACGTATTAATATGATATGCGGTATGAATCAAATGGGGACTTATCATGATACACCATACAGTTATACTTTTTCTAAATCGGGTTCAATTACGGGTTGGGCTTCCTGGCGTAGGGTTTTTAATAAATGGGAAGAACATTATGACTTTCTTAATGATGAATATGCAAAACAAAATATTAAAGGAGTTTTAGATAAAAAGGCGTATAAAAATTTCATTAATAATTGTACTAATCATAAAACAAGCGGTAAAGCGCATTATGAATCTTTATTTGGCTCTGCAGCTATTTTAAACAGCAGATTGAATATAGTGCCTAAATATAATATGATTTCTAATATTGGTATTGATTCTAACGCAACGCATGGGGCTACCTCTATGGATATTCTTCCTAAGGGGATAAAAAAAATATTTTATATGACTCCACAAGAAATTCCTTTTCCTTTAAAACATCCAAAATATGTAATAGAAGATGTTAATTATGAAAAAAAACTAAACAGAATTATGGCTAATGGTTACCCGTTAGTAAAATGGTATCGCTTCTGCGAATCAGTTTTTTACAGGGTAAGAGCAGGAGAGTATAAAAGTATAGTTAATGGAGTTAAAAGAAGACTGAATGCCAGATAAAATAGCGGATAATAAATATGAAGGTTTGAATATTAATTCATCTATGAATGTGGCTAAATGTATTGCTATAATTTCAGTAATAATGGCCCATTCAAGAAATACAGACTATTATTTCTACAGTAATGTAACCGAAAGGATTGGTGCTATTGGCGTAATCACTTTTTTAATTATTGCGGGGTATTATTTTAATGTTGAAAAATATGGAGTTAAATCTTTTTTTAAAAATAAAATCACCTCAATTGTAGTGCCTTGGGTATTCACCGGAACAATATTATTTTTAATTGGTCATAATTTTAATTTTCAGGATTGGATGAAGTGGATTGTTGGCCATGAGACCTATTTGTATTATCTTTCAATGCTGATGCTATGTTATTTATTTTTAAGTTTTTTTAATAAAAAAACATACCTTGTTTTGTTTGTTTTACTGAATCTTGCATCACTTTTAGCAACTAGTTTTGGAGTTTTTGACTATCTTTTCTTTAAGTATTTTAAAGTTGTTGAAATTAATAATTATCTTAATGTGTTTAATTGGATTGGATTTTTCTCAATTGGGATTTTATTAAAAAATAATCTAAAAAATATTATGGTATTTCTCAAAAGAAATATCATCATTATAACAGCGACATATATTTTGTCATTGATTATTGGCTTTTATCTTGAACCTGCTTATGCGGGATACTTTTCAAAACTAGCTATTCCTCTTGAATTATTAGGAGTGATTTTTATTTTTTCGCTTTCTACTATTACATGGTTGAATAATAAATTTGTACATAATATAGCAGAATTAACTTTCGCAATATATTTGACACACTTTTTAACTTTTCCCATACGTAAATTTCTAATTCATACGCCAATTATGGAATTTATTAATCCATTTATATTCTTGGGATTTAATTGTGCTTTGCTTTTGATAGGCAGATCCTTTTCTGAAAAAATTAATTTAGAAAATTGGTATTGTTTGTTATTGGGGATTAGAATTGATAAAGTTAAAAAAAATATTAAAAAACTAAACTATAATAATAGTCCTAGTCATGGATAGCTCACGACAAATAAGGCTTGGGGCTTTAATCTCTTATGCTGCAATTGTTCTTAATATCATAATTGGTTTTGTTTATACCCCCTGGATGATTAAACAAATTGGTAAATCTGACTACGGGTTGTATATCTTAGTTACTGCTTTTTTGTCTTATTTTGTAATGGATTTTGGATTAGGTCAGACCATAGCCCGGTTTTTAACAAAATATAAATTAGAAGGTGATTCATTAAAAATTAATCAGATTTTGGGGTTAACTTCAAAATTCTATCTTGTGATTAATGCTTTTATTTTATTGACATTAGTACTTATTTATTTTTTTATTCAGAATATATTTGTTGAACTTAGTTCCTTAGAGATTGATAAATTCAAAATAGTTTTTATAATTGCGGGCGGGTTTAGTTTGTTATCTTTCCCTTTTATGCCGTTGGATGGAGTTCTGATTGCTTACGAACGATTTGTACTATTAAAGATATGTGACGTTATAAGTAAATTAGGGGTTGTTGTTTTTATGATTATAGCCTTAATTTTGGGATACAAGCTTTTTGCCTTAGTTGCTATTAATGCTGCTGTTGGGTTGCTAATAATTGTAATAAAGTTTATTTATTTATCTAAAACTACCAGAATAAAAATCGATTTTAGCTACAAAAGCAAATCATTGTTAAAAGAACTATTTAAATTTTCTTTTTGGATTTCTGTCATTGGTATAGCCCAACGATTATTAATCAATATTGCTCCTTTAATTTTAGGAATATTTTCAGGAACTACTCAAATTGCTATTTTTTCAATTGGTATTATTATTGAAGGCTATACATGGACTTTTGCTCATGCTTTAAACGGTTTGTTTTTGCCAAAAGTTTCCCGTTTGGATACAGAAGAGAATAACCTGCATGAAATTACAAATTTAATGATACGTGTGGGCAGAATTCAATTGGTTCTGATGGGCTTATTAATGATTGGATTAATTACTCTAGGTAAGGAATTTATACAACTTTGGATGGGAAATGATTTTAAAGAATCATATTATATTTTTGTTTTACTCATAGCGCCAGGTTTTATTACTTTAACACAGGAAATAGCCTATACCTATCTTTTTGTTAAAAATGAATTGAAATACAGAGCAATAATGTTTGTTACCGCAGCACTTTTAAGTGTAGTAGTTTCTGTTGTTTTAGCACCTCATTATGGTGCTTTTGGTTGTGCTATTGGGATATTTACCGCAACAATGTTATGTCATGTTGTAGGAATGAATTATATATACTGGAAAGTAATAAAATTAGAAATACCGAGATTTTTTAAAGAATGTTTTTTGAACATGTTAATCCCGTTATTTTTAACTTTTATTTTTGGATTTGGATTAAACTATTTTTTTATAGCGAATAACTTTTTCTTGTTTGGTAGTAAAATTATTCTATTGACTTTTTTCTACGGTATTATGATGTGGCTTGTGGCACTAAGAATGGATGAAAAGCAATTGATAAAAGAAATCTTAACTCGTTTTAATCCATTTGTATAATGGATTATGATAAGTAAATTAAAAAATATCGTCAAAAATTCATCATCCATTTGGAAATTATGATGTTTTTTAAGTTTGAAATTATTTGGAAATAATAAAGTGAGGATTAAGGGTAATAATAATTTTTATGCAACTACTGCTCTTCTAAAAAAGGCAGACATATAAGTTTTCGGAAATAATAATTGTTTGTACATTAATGAAGGCGTCCGATTTGAGGGTATTATTAAAATTTACGGGAACAACAACACAATTGAAATTCATAAAAATTGTGTTATAAAAGGAGCGAAATTTTGGATAGAAGATGATAAGAAAAAAATTGAGATGGGTAGTTACAGTACAGTTGAAGAAAACGCAGAATTTGCAACAATCGAAGGTTGCAATATAATTATAGGTGAGGATTGTATGATCTCAAGTGAAGTTACTATAAGAACAGGGGATAGTCATTCTATTCTAAACAATGAAGGAATTAGAATTAATAGCTCTCAAAATATTAAAGTAGGAAATCATGTCTGGATTGGAAATAAAGCAGTTTTAACTAAAGGTTCATTGGTTTCTGATAATTCAATAGTTGGTTCAGGTGCATTGGTAAACAAAGTATTTGAGATTAAAAATTGTATTATTGCAGGTGTTTTAGCGAAAGTATTCAAAGAGCAAATTTCCTGGTTAAGAGAAAGAATTTAGTTTGTTTCTTTTGAAATGACATGTTTAAATAAAAATTAAACATTAATGAAACAAAAATTTCTGGTAATTAGTAGTAATGTATGGGATGATACGAATGTTAATTCCTTATACAATTTGTTTCAGAACTGGAAACAAGATGAAATTGCCAATTTGTACTGTAGAGATGAAATTCCAAATAATAGAATTTGCTCTAATTATTTTTAGAGTTGTTCAATTAAAGTTAGGATGTGAAAATAATAGCTAAGGTATTAATCACATTTTACGTAAATATAAATAAATATGAATCCGTTAATAAGTGTTATCATTCCGGTTTATAAGGTAGAAGCCTATTTGCACCAATGTGTGGAAAGTGTTTTGAACCAAATCTACCAAAATCTTGAAATAATTTTGGTTGATGATGGATCACCAGATAATTGTCCAACTATATGTGATGAATTTACTTATAAAGACAATCGGGTAAAAGTGATTCATAAAAAAAACGGAGGTGCATCAGATGCTCGTAATTTTGGATTAAAAGCCTCTAATGGGGAATATATACTTTTTTTGGATAGTGATGATTACTGGGTTGACACCAATTTGGTTAATAAATTAATCGAAACTGTAAACAAAAATAAAAGAGTAGATATTATATTTTTTGGAAGACTTACTTTTTATGAAAACAATCCGACTAAAATTATAAAAGATAAAGAATTTGATTTAAAAAAAATAGATAATAAAAGTAAAACAGAAGTTCTCTCGTATTTTATTGGAGAGGGACGGTTTATAATTAGTGCTTATCAGAGATTAATAAGGAAATCAATATTAATTGAGAATGCTATTTTTTTTGAAAAAGGATTAGTTGGAGAAGATATTGATTGGAATTTCAAATTAATGTTATCCGCAAAACATTTTTTCGCAATCAACAATTTATATTATGCCTATCGCGTAAGAGAAGGGTCAGTAACTGCAACTTTTGGTTATAAAAATGCAAAAGATTTATTACATATCATTACCAAATGGGCGAATTATTTTTCGTTAAACAATATAGATGGTCGACAAAAATACTTGTTGTTAGGTTATTGTGCCTATCAATATGGAATCTTAATGGGGGCAGTAAAGTCATTGAAAAAAAAAATGGAAAGAGAAGAGATCGAAAAGGGGATGAGTTCGTTAACATGGCTCTTAGAGTACAATGTTAACTACAAGACTAATCAAGTTTCGAAATTATATAAGATGTTTGGTTTCAATATAACTTCTCATATATTAAATTTTTATATTTATCTAAATAAAAAAGGTTTTAGATACTAATTAATGGACAAACAAATAAAAATTTTAATTATTTCGAGCACTCCTTGGGATGATAATAATAGTTTTGGCAGCAGTTTTTCTAATATTTTTGGAGGCAACCCCAATTATGAAATTGCCAATATTTATTGCCTGTTTGGCCTCCCCAACACAAAAGTGGCAAAACATTTTTTTCAGATTACCGAAAAAGGAATAGTAAGGACTTTATTGGGAAAGCAAAAGTTTTCGGGGAAACAGATTTTTACTTCGGTGAATGAAAATTTTCCGGACACCATGCTTTCTAATAGTGAGATGAAATTTGTTAATAAATTAAAGATACTTCGTTGGCAAATATTTTTTTGGATTCGTGACCTAGTTTGGAGCACCGGGAAATGGAAATCGAAACCTTTGGATGATTTTATAACAAATTTTCAGCCAGATTTAATTTTCTTACCAATATATTATTCTACTTATATGAATACTATTGGGTTATATGCTCAAATGAAGGCAGGAGTCAAAATGGTGGGTTATATCTCGGATGATTGCTATACGCTTAAACATTTTTCTTTATCTCCCTTATTTTGGATAGATCGTTTTATAAAAAGAGCATATGTGAAAAAAGCTATTGACCAGTGTGAAATATTATACACCATTACGGAAACTCAAAAAAACGAGTACAATGCAATTTTCGGTAATAAGTGTAAAGTTTTATTTAAAGGAGGTGATTTTGATGATTTTTCTCATCAAAAAAAGATATTAAATCATCCAATTAAAATAATATATACAGGTAATTTAGGAATGGGTAGATGGAAATCACTTGCTAAAATTGGGGAAGCCTTACAGCTTATTAATTGTGATGGTCTAATAGCACAGCTCTATATTTATTCACAAACACATTTATCGGCTTCTGCTATGGAAAAATTGAAGTTGATTGATGCCATTTGTTTTATGGGAGGTATTCCTTCTACAAAAGTTAAGGATGTACAGCGGGATTCGGACATCCTGGTCCATGTAGAGTCATTTAAACTCTCAGAAAGAAATAGTGCTAGATTATCTTTCTCAACAAAGATTGTCGATTATCTGGAAGCCGGACGATGTATAGTTGCTGTAGGTTGGGAAAAAACGGGTGCAATAGAATATCTAATGGAAAACGATGTGGCAATTGTGATTACAGATGTGAATCAGATTTATAATCAGTTAAACAATCTTATTGGTAACAAACAGCTGATATTTGATTATGCAATTAGGGGTTTTGAATTAGGAAAGAAAAATCATCAGTTCGAAAAAATTAGAAATGGTTTATATAATGATTTAGTATTTGTTGCAACTTCAAATAATATGTAATTTTTAATTTTGTTTCAAAATTGAAACTTTACTAAATGAAAAAAAAACTCATCCGCATCACTACCGTTCCAATTTCATTAGAAATCTTATTGGAAAACCAATTGCGCTTTATGAATCAGCACTACGTTGTAGTGGGTGTATCTTCAGATAAAGAGTATTTAAAGCAAGTTGGACATTTAGAAGATATTGAAGTATACGATGTCGAAATGACCCGTAGAATCACCCCATTGCTGGACGTAAAAGCGGTGTGGCGATTGTACAGATATTTCAAAAAAGAAAAACCGTTTATCGTTCATACCCATACACCTAAAGCAGGTACTCTTGGAATGATTGCGGCTAAATTAGCGGGTGTGCCTAATCGGTTACATACCATTGCAGGATTACCTTTGTTAGAAACTACCGGATTTAAACGTGTAATATTGAATTTGGTTGAGAAAATAACTTATGCTTGCGCAACAAGAATTTATCCTAATTCTTTCGGTTTAAAAGAGATTGTAATTCAGGAAAGATTTTGCAAACCGGAAAAACTAAAAGTAATTGGAAACGGGAGTTCAAACGGTATAAATACGGCCTATTTTGATTCAGAAATTTTTTCTAATAACGAGAATAAATCTTTAAAAAGTCATTTAGGAATAAGTCCGGAGGATTTTGTTTTTATTTTCGTTGGACGGCTGGTAGGCGACAAGGGCATCAATGAATTAATACGGGCATTCAAAAAACTTTCTGCAGAAAATACAACGGTCAAGTTGTTATTGGTAGGTCCCTTAGAATCAGGATTAGATCCATTGGCTCCAGAAACCTTAAAAGAAATTGCCGTCAATAGACATATTATATCCGTTGGTTTTCAGAATGATGTCAGACCCTATTTTGCTATTTCAAATGTATTAGTTTTCCCTAGTTACCGCGAAGGGTTTCCCAATGTGGTGATGCAGGCCGGAGCCATGGGTTTGCCGAGCATTGTAACTGATATTAATGGTTGTAATGAAATCATCATCGAGGGCAAAAACGGTATTATCATTCCTGTTAAAGATGGCATTGCTGTTTATAAAGCGATGAAAAAAATGGTGAGAGAGTTTGATTTCAGAAATCAATTGCAACAAAATACCCGCCGTATGATTGTTTCCCGATACGAACAACAAATGGTTTGGGATGCTATTTTGGCAGAGTATAAAAATCTAGAAGTTACACTGTCAAATGAAAAGATAAAAAATAAACTCATCCGCACTTCCACCGTGGCTGTTTCTTTAGATTATTTGCTTAAAGGCCAATTGTCTTTTTTGCAAAACAACTATGAAGTTTTAGCAGTATCTGGAACCGATGAGCATCTGGATGCGGTAGCCAGTAGAGAAGGTGTTAGGGTCAAAGGTCTAAATATGCAGCGAAAAATCAGTATTTTTAAAGATTTGAAATCATTGTGGCAGTTGTATTGGCTATTTAAAAAAGAAAATCCATTAATAGTGCATTCCATAACTCCAAAAGCAGGTTTATTAAGTATGACAGCAGCTTACTTTGCAAAGGTGCCCATTAGAATGCATACGTTTACAGGTCTAATTTTTCCTACGAGAACCGGTTTTAAGCAAAAATTATTAATAGCGATGGATAAATTGTTATGCCAATTTGCTACCAATATATATCCTGAAGGGCAAGGGGTGAAGAATGATTTAATAAAATTTAAAGTCACAACTAAACCATTAAATATCATTGCCAATGGAAATGTAAACGGGATAGATACCGCTTATTTTAATCCGGAAAATTTTTCAGCGCAACAAAATCGAGACTTAAAAAATAGTTTAGGGATACATGCTGAGGACTTTGTTTTTATTTTCGTGGGACGTCTGGTAAGCGACAAAGGCATCAATGAATTGATTAAGGGTTTTAAAAAAGTTTCCTCGGAACGAGAAAGGGTTAAATTGATTTTGGTTGGTCCTCTTGAGTCAGACTTAGATCCATTAAAAAAAGAAACCTTAGAAGAAATAATAACTAACAATAAGATCAGATCCGTTGGTTTCCAAAAAGACGTACGGCCCTATCTTGCAATCAGCCACTGTTTAACTTTTCCAAGTTACCGTGAGGGTTTTCCAAATGTAGTAATGCAGGCCGGAGCTATGGGATTGCCGAGTATTGTTACTAATATCAATGGTTGTAATGAAATCATAATTGAAGATGAAAACGGCGCAATTATTCCGGTTAAAGATTCAAATTATCTATATCAGGCAATGCAAAAAATGGCAGATGACATTAATTTTAGAACCAACTTGCAACTAAATGCCCGAGCGATGATCGTTTCCCGCTACAAACAAAAAATGGTTTGGGAAGCTATTTTAGCAGAATATAAAAGATTAGAACAAAATGTATAAACTCTTTTTTAAAAGAATATTGGATTTTATGCTTGCCCTATTTGGATTAGGAGTGTTGAGCCCTTTATTGGTATTTGTTACGATTGCTTTATATTTTGCAAATGAGGGCAAACCATTCTTTTTTCAATTACGTCCGGGATTAAACGGCTCCGTTTTCAAAATTATTAAGTTCAAGACGATGAACGACAAGAAAGATTTAGCCGGAAATCTGCTATCCGATGCCGAAAGGTTGACAAAAATGGGAAGCTTTGTGCGCAAAACCTCTTTGGATGAAATTCCTCAATTATTGAATGTAATTAAAGGAGACATGAGTTTGATTGGACCCAGACCTTTACTGCCCGAATATTTGCCCTTGTACGATATTACGCAACAAAGACGGCATGAAGTAAATCCTGGCATAACTGGATGGGCACAAGTCAATGGTCGTAATGCGATCAGTTGGGAACAAAAATTTAAATATGATATTTGGTACGTGGAACACATCTCTTTTTTTTTAGACTTAAAAATATTTTTTTTAACTATTAAAAAAGTATTAGTCAGAGAAGGAATAAACACAGAAAATACAGCTACGACAGAACGTTTTAATGGAAATTGATATGTATTTATTTGGCGCCAGTGGGCATTGTAAAGTTATAATCGACATTATAACTTCTTTACAAGATTTAACGATTAACGGAATAGTTGATGATTATCCTAATCAGGAAGAGCTTTGTGGCATCCCTGTTTTCAATACAAAGAGTGTTGGCACTTTTTCGGATAAACAGTTTATCGTGTCGATAGGAAATAACAGAACTAGAAAAAAAATTGTTAATTATTTGTGTGCCATTTATCCAACTGCAGTGCATTCTCAAGCCATCGTCTCCAAACGGGCAACTGTTGGCGAGGGTACGGTTATTATGGCAGGTGCGATAGTAAATTCAGATGCGTTCATCGGAGAGCATTGTATAATCAATACTTCGGCTGTAATTGAGCACGATTGCAAAATTGCTAACTTTGTGCATGTTTCACCTAATGCATCCGTAGCAGGAAATGTTACAATTGGCGAAGGAACGCATATAGGAATAGGAGCATCAGTGATTCAAGGAATCAAAATTGGAAAATGGTCAACAATAGGCGCCGGAGCAGTACTCATTCATAATGTCCCTGATTACGCAGTAGTGGTGGGGAATCCAGGTAAAATTATAAAATACAACGTAGAATATGAATAAATCAAAAATATGGCTTTCCTCCCCTCACATGGGCGGGAGTGAGCAGAAGTATGTACAAGAGGCTTTCGATACGAATTGGGTAGCCCCACTTGGACCGAATGTAACCGGTTTAGAAAAAGATTTAGAGAAATATTTATCTAAGGGTGAAGTTGCTGTTGGTGTTTTAAGCTCTGGTACAGCAGCCATTCACTTGGGTCTGGTTCTATTAGGTGTGACCTCAGGGGATGAGGTGATCTGTCAAAGTATGACGTTTTCTGCTTCAGTTAATCCTATTTTTTATCAGGGGGCAACTCCAGTTTTTGTTGACAGTGAATTGGATACTTGGAATTTATGCCCAATAGCGTTGGAAGTAGCCATTAAAGACCGTATCACAAAAGGTAAGAAACCTAAAGCCATTATAGCAGTTCATCTGTATGGTGTGCCCTTCCAAATTGAAGCGATTAGGGCCGTTGCCGATGAGTATGCAATTCCTATTTTAGAGGATGCTGCCGAGGCCTTGGGCAGCAGCTATAAAAGGAGGAAATGTGGCACTTTTGGAGATATTGGGGTTTTGTCCTTTAATGGAAACAAAATCATTACCACTTCAGGAGGAGGAGCCATTGTAATGCCTACTGTAGCTTTAAAAGAAAGGGCTATTTTTTTTGCTACTCAATCCAGAGATGATGCACCACACTACCAGCATAGCGAAATAGGATACAATTACCGCATGAGCAACGTTTGTGCCGGTATTGGTAGAGGCCAAATGGAAGTTTTAGACGAACATGTTGTTCAACGCAGGGCCATGCATGATTTTTATGTCACTGTTTTTAAAGATGTAGGTGGTATTACTGTGTTTACCGTACCTAATAATGATTATTTTGCTAATTATTGGTTGAGTGCTGTATTGGTTGATCCTGAAATGGCGAATGGAATGACCAGAGAAACGATGCGATTGGCACTAGAAGCTGAAAATATTGAATCCCGACCGTTATGGAAACCAATGCATTTGCAACCTATTTTTCAGCAGTGTCCGTATTATGGAAAAAAAGTGGCTGAAACGCTGTTTGAAAATGGACTCTGTCTGCCGTCAGGTTCCAATTTAACGGAAGAAGACAGGAATAGAATTCAGAGTGTTTTGGCCAAGTTGTTTGGTCAGAAGGCATAGTTTATTTTCTATTATTATTAGTGATTCTTGTAACTCACTACGTTTAATTTTTTAAACACATCGAATCATAGTTTTTAAGTATTTCTATTAAGACGTTTAACTTTATATAGTAAATCATACCTTTACGGACTCAGAATTGAGTTATTCGATTCTTTTTTCTACGTTTTGATATGGCAGTTACTTAAGTCGAAGTTGGTGTTTTTATATCTTTTTTGAAATTCTTAATTTTATTTAATTACACAGATCGGTTATTACTAATTGTTTCGATTATCACTTAGCAGCCTGGCTTATTAACGATCTACAAGAATAAAAAAATAAAAAAAAACCATTTGTTGCAATTGTTAAACTATGAGTTATACGGTCAGTGTGTTTTATCGTTTGTATGTAAAAAAAGTGTTTGTTTGAGACTTTATTTTATTTCCGATATTTGATTTTTATTCATTATTCAAGACGTATCACTTTAAAAAAGATAAATTACTTTGAGTACTCCTGTAAATAAAAAAGCAGCACAGTTTGTTACTGACGTTTTTTTCAAAACGAACCTTAGATTGAATATTCATAATTTGGGTTATTTGCCCCGCTGGATCATTGTTGGCATTGATTTGATGGTTTTGCTGTTATCGTTCTTTTTTACTTTTCTTCTCTTTAAAGGTACAGGTTTGGATTATATAACGACGCCTCATACTATCATTTTCATCAGTTCTTTTTTTGGAATAAATTTGTTTTTTTTCTGGCTATTTCGCACGTATTCCGGAATTATCCGACATTCTTCTAATATTGATGCGGTTAAATTATTGTTTTCACAATCGGCCGTTTTAATTGCTTTTCTTGCTTTTAATTTTTTACACGAGATTATCCTTGGCACAAAAGCCTTTTTGAATACTGCTATTTTTATCAATATTGTTCTTTCTTTTTGCGGCTTGTTTTTATATCGAGTTGTGGTCAAGCAAACATTTGAAGTATATTTTTCTGAAAAGAGCAATTCAGAATTAATACGAACTGTCATTTACGGAACCGATGCCAATGCAATATCGGTTGCTAACGCGTTAAAATTTGAAACACCTTCCCGTTTTAAAATTGTGGGATTTGTCGATAAAAAAAATAAGAATGCTTCCAAACGCATGTTGGATCTTCCTATTTTAGTGCAAAAGAAAAAGTTGCCTGCTTTGATGCGTTCGGTAGCAGCGGAAGGCGTTATCATTGCTGATAAGGGATTGTCAAAAGACGAACAACTTATCATTGTAGACCAGTGTTTGGAATACAATTACAAGGTTTACACCGTACCCTTAATTTCGGATTGGGAAAATCAAAAAGAGATTTCCCAAAAAGTAAAGACCATTCAAATTGAAGATCTTCTTGAAAGAAAACCAATTATATTGGACAACAAGTCCATTTCAAATCAGTTGAAAGGCAAAGTAATATTGATTTCGGGAGCGGCCGGTTCTATAGGGAGTGAAATTGCTCGACAGGTTTTGCTATTTGATCCTAAAAAAATCATTATATTGGATCAGGCTGAAACGCCGTTGCACCATCTCAAATTAGAAACGGACAGTATTGTTACCCGTGCCAAAATCCGAACCGTTATTGGAGATATTAGAAATCGAGCAGCGATGGATACGCTTTTTGCAACTTACCGTCCCGAAGTTGTTTTTCATGCTGCTGCTTATAAACACGTGCCGCTGATGGAAGAAAATCCTTGTCAGGCAATTTTCACCAATATAAAGGGGACTAAAAATTTGGCTGATTTAGCTTGTTTGTACGATGTCAAAAAATTTGTAATGGTATCTACCGATAAAGCGGTAAACCCCAGTAATGTAATGGGTGCCAGTAAAAGAATTGCTGAAAAGTATGTACAATCCCTGCAGTTTAAAGACCAAAAAGAGAAAGGATCTAATGCTACTAAATTTATTACTACCCGTTTTGGAAATGTGTTGGGTTCAAACGGTTCTGTTGTCCCTTTGTTTACCAAGCAAATCGCCGAAGGCGGCCCACTTACCATTACTCATGTAGATATCATCCGTTATTTTATGACTATTCCTGAGGCTTGTCAATTGGTTTTGGAGGCTGGAGCGATGGGGAATGGCGGTGAAATTTATATTTTTGATATGGGTAAACCAGTTAAGATTATTGATTTGGCACGAAAGATGATTAAATTAGCAGGATTCATTCCGGATAAAGACATCAAGATTGATATTGTTGGGTTGAGACCTGGGGAGAAACTATATGAAGAGTTGCTAAATGATACTTCAAAGTCGATTGCAACGCATCATGCTAAAATTATGATTGCACAAGAAATTCAGGAAGAGTTTGAATCGCTGCATGTCGATATTAATGAATTGATTCGTCTGGCAGATTTGTTTGCCAATGATGCGATAGTGGCTCAAATGAAGAAGATAGTACCTGAATTCAAAAGTATGAATTCGGCTTATGAAGTGTTAGATCAAAAAGATTAACTTTTTTTGGATTGATTTCATTTTTTTATTAAAGCAACAGTAACTTGGATGCAATACATCTTGCTCGCTTTTAGGACTAATTTTAGATTTTGAAAACTCCTCGTATGTGCTGGGAGTTGTTTATTTTGGCCATGGATTTAGCGGATTTTCACTAATTGAAGAAATAGATTTAATACGCTCTGAGGATTGTAATTGACTTTTAAAATATGTTCGGAAGTGATAGTGGCTTCTGATTTGGGGCACGGATTAATAGAATTTAATCTTTGAACTTATGGCAGAAAATAAATATAACTCGCTTTGCTGCTTTTTATTAGAATTTCCAGTTCTTAGTTATTGATGTGGAATAGTAATTTTCAACAAATATTTTTACAGATTGCAATACATTAAGTTGGCTTGTATTGCATATTTTTATTGAATTAACAGGCACAGTTGCTAAGTAGTTTTCGTTACTAATTTTGGCTACATATTTTAATTGATTGAATAAATAAATTTTTCCCGTTCTGCGATATGTTGTAAAATTTTAAAATTGTTAACTGGCATTAGTAATTGCTGTTTTTAGGCACGAATTTTATCGATTACAGCCTTTACGAACCGCCTAGTGAAAATAAATCTGCCAAAATCTTTTGAATTGGTAGCAAAAGAAGTTTTTCTACACTGATAGTCTCAAAAAAAATATTAAATAAAACTAATTACATCCAACGTGTTAATGTATATATTTGCCCCTTTAAAAAAATAAAATTACATGAAATACTTTTTTTTACTAAAAAAAACAATTCCATTTTTGTTTTTAGTGTTATTTTTCTCTTGCGCTTCAAAAAAAGACATCATTTATTATCAAGACATTGATACATTACAGTCGCAAGAAAAATCAACATCGTATGAAATTAAAATACAACCCGATGACTTATTGATGATTATCGTGTCTGCGGAAGACCCTGAAATAGCCATTCCTTTTAATTTAACTACTTTATCAATACCTACAGCTGACAGACCAGATGCTATTGGACAACAGTCGACACAATTATATTTGGTGGATGCTAATGGGTTTATCGATTTTCCTATTGTGGGGAAGTTAAAAATAAGCGGATTCACTCGTTCGGAAGTTCTTAAAATCCTGCAAGACAAAATTGCTATGTTTATCAAAAATCCAATAATTAACTTTCGTATCATGAATTTTAAATATTCGGTTCAAGGTGAAGTTACTGCTCCTGGTAGCTACAGTGTTGCTTCCGAAAGAATTACGTTGATTGAAGCCTTGAGTAAAGCAGGAGATCTGACAATTTATGGTAAAAGGAATAGTATTTTAATCATTCGGGAAATTGATGGAGTCAAATCCTATAATAGAGTGGATATCACCAAGACGGAATTTATCAATTCTCCGTTTTACTATTTGGCACAAAATGATGTCGTGTATATAGAACCCAATAAGAGTAGAATCAATGCTGCAGCAGTAGGACCAAACACCGGGGTAATTATTTCTGTTTCCTCTTTGCTGATTACTTTAATTACATTAATTATCACCTTTTCAAAATAAATAGTTTCAATGGAAAATAACATGTTAAACGAAAATCAAGAACAGGATTTTCAACTAAAAGCTATTGTTGATCAATATGCTTCCCACTGGAAATGGTTTGTCTTAGGTGTTTTTTTTAGTTTATTAATCGCATACATTTATCTTAGATATTACACACCGCAATACCAGGCTGCTACTACTATTTTAGTAAAAGATGAAAAGAAGGGGGGGATGCTTTCTGAACTTTCAGCTTTCGCTGATATGGGTATAGGGGGCGGTATTAAAAATAACTTAGACAATGAGGTAGAAATTTTAAGATCAAGAACATTAATTGAAAGTGTTGTAAAAAAATTGAATTTGAATACGGCTTTTATTGTTGAAGGAAATGTAATAAAAGCTGAAGTATACCAGAATTCCCCTATTATGGTCAATTTTATTGATCAGAAGCCTGGTTTTTTTGAAAATAAAATGGAGTTTAAATATGTAGCAGTGACATCCAATACCTTTGAGCTGGATGATTTATCACCGGAAAAGAGAATTTTAATTGATAATAACAACGTATTTAAGCATGGTCAGCCTATCAAAACAAAGTACGGTACTTTAGTTATTAATAAATCGCCTAAACATTCTCAAACAATTGCTGACAATAATATTACAATTATAATCGTACACTCTCCTCTTGAGAACACAGTGGAAAGTTTCAAATCAAGATTAAAGGTTAATCCATTAAGTAAAACAAGCAGTGTCGTTGAAATCTCTTTAATTGATCCCGTGTTGACCAAAGCGGAGGATTTCTTGGATATTCTGGTGCAAAACTATAATGAAAATGCTGTGGCGGATAAGAATTTAATTTCTGAAAACACTTCAAAGTTTATTGCAAACAGATTGAAATTAATTACTGAAGAGTTGGAAGGTGTGGAGCAGGACGTTCAGAGTTTTAAAAATACGAATCAGTTAACGGATATCGAAACGGAAGCGAAGCTTTTTATTGAAGGTTCAAGCGAGTATGATAAGAAAGGAGTAGAAGCAGATATCCAATTGAATATTATCTCTTCAATGCTGGACTTTATGAAGAAAAGTAAAAAATCGGACCTGTTGCCTGCCAATATTGTCAGTGGTGAAGCAACAGAAATGATTGGTTCGTACAATCAATTGGTTTTAGATAGGAATCGAATTATGAAATCGGCAACCGAAGCTAATCCAACTGTTATTAAAATAGACCAACAACTGTCATCTTTAAAATCTAGTGTGGCTTCGAGTTTGAGTCGCATGCAATCAAATTTAAGCATTCAAAAGAGAAATTTGAACAGTCAGGAAGGATTTTTGAATTCTAAATTGGGAAAAATACCAGTGCAGGAACGTCAGTTTAGAGTTATTGCCAGACAACAAAAAGTAAAAGAGGAATTGTATTTGTATTTGTTGCAAAAAAGGGAAGAGACCGCTATTTCACTGTCAGCAACAGAACCTAATGCCAGAGTGATTGATGCTGCCAAAGGATCAAAGATTCCGGTGGCTCCGAAAAAAAACATAATTTATTTGGCCGCATTATTATTAGGTCTTCTTGTTCCATTTGGAATTATTTACTTGATGGATTTATTGGACACGAAAATAAAAAGTCGTTTGGACTTAGAAGGCAAAACATTAATTCCATTTATAGGCGATGTGCCTAAATCCGGTAGTCCTTCGGAAATCATAAAATCAGAAAGCCGCAGTAGTTCGGCAGAGGCGTTGCGAATCATCCGAACGAATTTGGAATTTATGCTAACTAAAGTTCCGGAGGGTCAGGCTAAAACTATTTTTTTAACGTCTACTTTTCCAAAAGAGGGCAAGACTTTCGTTTCGGCTAATCTGGCTGCGACTTTCGCCTTGTCTGGTAAAAAAGTATTATTGATTGGAATGGATATCAGAAACCCAAGGTTGGATGAATATTTGACATTGCCGGATCGTGGATTGACTAATTATTTGACTTCTAAAGATTTAGTCTTGGGAGATTTAATTGTTAAACATGATGGATTTGATGATTTTCATGTATTACCTGCAGGTGTAATACCTCCTAATCCTGCAGAGATGCTAATGAATAAGAAAGTGGATACACTTTTTGAAATTGTAAAAAAACAATACGATTATATAATAGTGGATACGGCTCCGGTCAGTTTAGTAACCGATACGTTATTAATTGCTAAATATGCAGATTGTTTTATTTATGTGGCTCGTGCTAATGTATTAGAGAAACGCATGCTGAATATTGCCAACACCTTATATAAAGAACAAAAATTACCAAATATGTGCTTACTGCTTAATGATACCGATTCTACGAAAGGTTATGGATATGGGTACGGTTATGGTGTAAAAGTTGAAAAAGAGCCCTGGTATAAAAAAATACTCTAATTTAATAAATTTATTGTTTTAGTTTAATTTTAAGTAAAAGTTTACAAATTATTTTTTTGTAAACTTTTTTTTATTTAATAAGTAGATTAGTTATAGAATTCACAGTTTTTGGTCATGTTAATACAATTAATTTTATTTTTGCCGCAATTAAATATGTGAGTTTGTTATTGTTACTAAAATGTAAATTAAAAAATCAATTTTTGATGTACATTTCCTACTGAAACGATAGATTTTCCTTTATTTTTACTTTAACTTTGTAAAAATCTTGAAAAGATGGTAATCTGCTATGTGGATTGCAGCGGCGAAGCCGTATCCTATGGCGAATGAAAACTATTTTTAAAAACATCAATATCATCTCATCACGCACGACTGGTAGTCTTAAAACTTTAAAATAATTATGAAAAAAATACTTATTGCAACAGTATTTGTATTATTGATGCTTCATACTTCTGGTGTTTCGGCTCAGGATTTGTTTGTCGGCACCGATTTAGGTTCAATTCAAGTAGATAATTTATCCAATGCGGATATCGTCAAGTTAAAAAATCAATTGCAAGCCAACAGTATTTCGGTTGCTCAAGCGGAGCAGCTGGCATTGTCAAAAGGAATGTCAGCAAATGAATTTCGTAAACTAAGAATTCGTTTGGAAACTGTTTCAGATACTCCCAGTTCAGACAACAGCAGTTCTTTGAATGGTACCGTTGATTCCAAAGAGCTCACCCGAAAGCAAGAAAAAATTAGTAATATAAAAGTTAAGGATACTTTAAATGCCTTAATTTTCGGATCTGAACTGTTTGATACTCCCACGTTAAATTTTGAACCCAATTTAAAACTGGCCACCCCTGTGAATTATGTTTTGGGACCTGGCGATGAATTGCAAGTAAGTGTATATGGTGTGCAGGAATTTACTGCGTCGGTGCCAGTTACAATGGAAGGTAAAGTTAACATTCAGTATGTTGGCCAAATTGCTGTTTCAGGAATGACTATTGAAGCGGCCACTCAAAAAATAAAAGCGGCCATTGCTCGTGTTTACAGTACTGTAGCCTCTGGGCAATCGCAAGTAGGTATTAGTCTGAATCGAATTCGAACTATACGAGTAACGATCATAGGCAGCAAACAGCCGGGAAATTATTCCATTTCTTCTTTGGCTACGGTTTATAACGCGTTATTTTTGGGTGGTGGCCCTGGGAAGAATGGCAGTTACCGAAATATTGAGTTGTTGCGAAATAATGTTGTCTATCGCAATGTCGATTTATATCGTTTTCTTGTGAATGGTGACCAATCCGATAATGTCGGGCTAAAAGACAATGACGTCATCCGAATCCCAGCCTATAATCAAAGGGTTACTGTAGAAGGGCAAGTCAAACGTCCCGGAATTTTTGAAATGAAGAAAGGAGAAACCTTTTCTAACTTGCTTACTTTTGCTTCCGGTTTTAATGAATTTGCCTATACTGCATCTGTAAATGTGTTGCAAAAAACAAATAAGGAATTTAAAGTAACGGATATCAAGGAGTCTGAATTTGATAGTTATAAACCCCTTTCCGGAGATGTGTTCCGAGTTTCTAAAATTTTAAACCGCTTCGAAAACCGAATTAAAATAGAAGGCGCTGTTTTCAGGCCCGATACCTATTCTTTTTACGAAGGGATGCGCGTTTCTGACTTAATCAGTAAAGCAGATGGTTTAAAAGAAGATGCGTATACCAATAGGGCGAGAATTATTCGATTGCAATCGGATTTGACTACAGAAATTGTCAATGTCAATTTGGATAAGGCTTTAATCGGTGATCTTGATTCTGATATTCCTCTAAAACGGGAGGACGTGATCACTGTATATTCTATTTTGGATTTTGAAGAAGAACTCAAGATAACCATTGATGGTGAGATAAAAAAACCAGGAATATACCAATATTATGATAATTTAACATTGAATGATTTATTAGTGCAGGCTGGTGGTTTAACAGGTTCGGCTTCTAAAAGAGTTGAGGTCGCGCGAATGATCATTTCAGAGGAAATTGATGATACTAATCCCAATAAAGCAGAATTGTTTAACATAGAAATTATTGCGGGCAACAATGAACAGGCAAAAAACTTTACTTTGCTTCCTTTTGATGTGGTTAATATCCGAAAAATGGCGGTGTACGATAAACCGGAGATGGTTACGGTAACCGGAGCTGTACATTATGCCGGAAAATATGTGTTGGCAAACAAAAAAGATCGCGTATATGACGTTATTCAAAGAGCAGGTGGATTGACCTCCGTTGCCAATGTAGAGGGAGTGAGAATAAAAAGACCTATTCAGGCAAAACAAATAGAAGATTTGGAAAATGTGAATCTAAACTTAGGTAAAAAAGATAGTATCCAAGCCAAATTAGAAAAAAAATTAAAGGAGGACTTAAAATATGCTACCATTCCAGTAGATTGGAAAGCAATTGTGAAAAATCCAAAAAGCAGTACCAATGTCACTTTATTTTCTGGCGATGAAATAGAAGTGGTCGCATTTAATGAAGGCGTAAAAGTTACTGGAAATGTCTTATTGACTTCAGAAATTCCCTATGATGGTGGCAAAGGATTCAATTACTATGTGAACGCCGCAGGAGGTGTTGATGCAAAAGGTTGGAAAAAAAAGGCGTACATCATTTATCCAAATGGGAAAGCGGCAGTGGCACATTCATTTTTATTTATACGATCTTATCCTAAAGTCACTCCCGGTTCACAAATTATAGTGCCTGAAAAACCTGAGACAAAAAAAATGAGTACGGGCGAGTTTGTTAGTATAGCTGGAGTATTGGCGAGTTTGGCAGGGGTTATAATTGCGATATTGAGGTAATAGTTTTCACCAACCAGTATTTAAGGACCAGTTTGCAGGTTACTAATCTCAATCGTTTTACACCAACCCAAAAGGAAGAAAAATAAAAACATACAACGGACTTTTATCGACACTACTTAAAATACACATTTTAATAATAAATAAAATACAAGCGTAAAATCTTGAAAAAATGAACGAACAAAACGACCAAATTACGTTAAAAGAATTAATCGAGAAGGGTAAGGAATGGTTCTTCTATTTGCTTTCTCAATGGAAAATACTTTTCCTGATGGTTCTTATAGGAAGTTCTTTGGGTGTCGCCTACTCTTACATTAGGAAGCCAATATATACTGCCACGTTATCTTTTGCGCTTGAAGATGAAAAATCAGGAGGCGGATTAGGAGGTGCTATTGGATTAGCGAGTTCCCTTGGTTTAGATCTTGGTGGCAGCGGTGGCGGAAGCGTTTTCGCAGGAGCAAATTTGACGGAGTTATTTAAATCTCGCTCGATGGTGGAGCAAACTCTACTAACTTCTGTTTTAGCAGGTATTGATACGATTTCTTTGGCGGAGATGTACATTAGAAATGAAGGATGGAGAGATCAATGGAATGATAAACCCAAGTTTAAGGATATACAATTTATTCCAAATACCGACCGCAAGTATTTTACACGCGTGCATGACAGTATTCTTGGTGTAGTATATAGCGATTTGTCTAAAAATGGCCTAATGGTTGCCCAAAAAGATAAAAAAGTTTCTATTATAAGCATTGACGTAATTTCTACTAATGAATTGTTTGCCAAGTATTTTTCAGAAGCCCTGGCTAAAAAAGTATCGGATTTTTATGTTGATTCTAAAAGTAAAAAGTCCAGATTGAATATGGCTATACTCGAAAGGCAAACGGATTCGATTCGTCGGGAACTTAATGGAGCGATTACCGGAGTAGCGATAGCAAACGATAATACTTTTAATTTAAATCCGGCCTTAAATGTTCGTCGTGCCCCTTCCGCAAGAAGACAGGTTGATGTTCAGGCTAACACTGCTATATTGACGGAGCTGGTCAAACAAACTGAATTGGCTAAAGTTACCCTGCGAAAAGAAACTCCTTTAATACAGGTGGTGGACCGTCCTATTTTACCTTTGCCTAAGGAAAGATTCGGGAAAGCAAAAGGGATTATTTTAGGCGGAATTTTGGCTGGTATGCTAACAGTATTGGTATTGGTTATTAGACGAATTTTGAAAGAATTAAAATAGTCGGAGTTTTCAATTTATTCAATCTGTTTTAATTCAATCCTAATTTGAAGAAAGATTAATTTTTTTTGATACCGATAAAATTAATCGATAGAGATAAGATAAATTTAAAAATTTATAAATAATGCAGGTGTATAATTGAAAATTTGAAATCAAAATACGATGAAACCAATACTTATTGACTTTCCAAAAATTCAAGATCCCAGAGGTAATTTAACTTTTATGCAAAATCCTAGTCAAATTCCTTTTGAAATTCAAAGGGTTTTTTGGACTTATGATGTTCCTGGTGGTGGAATTAGAGGAGGGCATGCTTATTTTAAGCAGCAAGAAATCATTGTGGCCTTAAGCGGAAGTTTTGATGTTTTTATTACCAATTGTAATGGCACTACTGAAAAATTCTCCCTAAACAGAAGTTATTATGGTCTTTATTTACCAGCTAAAACGTGGAGGCACATAGAAAATTTTTCTACAAATGCTCTCGCATTACATGTTTCCAGTGAGCCTTTTTCTCAAGAAGATTACATCAGAGATTTTGAGAATTTTAAAAAGTTGCCGAATGAATACTAAAAATAGTGTTTTTGAGTGTAATCTTTTGCATTTAAAACAAATTGGCGATCGAAATGGTCATATCACCGCTGTTAATAATAATTTTGAAATTCCTTTTGATATAAAGAGAATTTTTTATTTATATGATATTCCAGGTGGCGAATCTCGAGGAGCACATGCTCATAAAGATTGTCATCAGTTTTTAGTCGCTGGAAGTGGAAGTTTTGAAGTTTTATTAGATGATGGGCAAACAAAAAGGCAGGTTTTGTTAAACCGTCCCGATTTAGGTTTGCATATTCCGCCCGGAATTTGGGCTTCTGAAATCAACTTCTCCAGTGGTTCAATTTGTTTGGTATTAGCTTCCCATGAATATAATGAAAGTGATTATATACGGAATTTTGACGATTATAAAACATACATAAATGAAGCAGTTGGTTAGAACAGTTAAGATAATTGGTACAGGAGCTTATGTTCCTGAAAATAGAATTGCGAATTCAGATTTAGAAAAAACAATTGATACTAACAGTGAATGGATTTTTGAAAATTTAGGGATACATGAACGGCGTATAGCTCAGGACAGTCAGTGTACAAGTGATCTAGCGGCATTAGCAGGTGAAATGGCTATTAAAAATGCCGGATTGAATAAAGATGATATTGAATTGATTATTGTAGCTACTTCGACTCCAGATCGTTTAGCACCATCAACTGCTTCGATTGTACAAGATAAACTACAGGCTTATAATGCGGTAGCATTCGATATAGCAGCTGTTTGTAGTGGTTTTTTATTCGCAATGTCTGTAGCTTCTCAATATATTGCCAGTGGCGTTTACAGTAATGTTTTGGTGATTGGGGCAGATACATTCTCTAAAATTATCGATTGGAAAAGAAGGGATGCCGTTTTTTTTGGAGATGGCGCAGGTGCTGCGGTTTTAACCAGTGCTTCAGAAAATGAAGGGTTTTTAGCTTACAGGTTATATACTGACGGAAGGGGTAAATATGAGTTTACGATTCCAGCAGGTGGTTCTGAATTTCCAGCCAATCAAAATACGATAGATAATAATTTGCATTATTTCCAAATGAATGGCAAAGCAGTTTATGATACCGCCACAAAAGTATTACCCATTGCAATAAATCAGGTATTAGCGGATACCAATTTAACTATAGCCGACATTGATTTGATGATTCCTCATCAGCCAAGTATTAAAATACTTCAAAAAACAGCTGAAATTTTAGGGTTGCCTTTTGAAAAAGTAATGACAAATATGGATAAATATGCGAATACTTCCGGAGGAACCATTCCTATTTTATTGCATGAAACATTTCAATCCGGTAAAATAAAAAAAGGATCTACTATTTTATTTGCCGCGGTTGGCAGTGGATGGACTTATGGGGCCGCGATTATTAAATGGGCGTAATTTAAAAATAATTATATGATTATAATAACAGGAGCCTCTAAAGGCATTGGAAAGTATTTGTGTGAAGAATACAGCAAAAAAAACAATGATGTTTTTGGAATATATAATTCTACTTTTACAGAAAGTTTTCATCCCAAAACAGTATTTTTTAAAGTAGATACCACAAAAGACAGTGAAATCAAAAGTTGGATTGAGCAAAACCAACACGATCTAAAAGATATTACTTTGATTAATTGTGCTGGCATTAATTATAATTCATTTGCGCATAAAGCAGACATCCAAAAATGGAGAGAAGTTATTGAAGTTAATTTAATAGGCACTTTTAATATGATCAGTAGTGTGCTTCCTTTCATGAGGGAACAATCATTTGGAAGAATTATAAATTTTGGTTCAGTTGTGGCAGCATTACCATCGCCTGGAATTAGTGCTTATGCGGCTTCTAAGTCGGCACTCTTTGGTATGTCTAAATCAATAGCCGTAGAGAATGCAAGTAAAGGCATAACTATAAATAACATTAACTTAGGTTATTCTGAGTTGGGAATGATCAGTGAAGTACCGGAGAGATTTTTAGAAGATATTAAAAAAAGAATACCCTCCAATAAATTGTGTAAGCCAGCTGACATTTTTAACACTATCGAATATTTGCGTAAGACTGAATACATCAATGGTACGGAAATTAATATTAATGGTGGCATTATATGATTTTAGATTTAATTTTTGCAAGAAAAGAGATTCTTTATCATTACTCTCCATTTAGCTTTTTTCCTAAGCCCGATAAGGAAAAAATATTTCAGCATAGTTTAGTCAATGAAATAGAAAAATATCTTGTTGATGAAACTGTACAGACCTTACAAATTGATGTTTTAGGTGAGCAACATTTCTTTATTGTAAAATTTTTAAAATGGGATTCGGATTATTTTAATTTGCCGACCTATAAATTATTATATGTTTTATATGCCCATAAGGATTATAAAATATTAAAAAGTGCGACAAAAATTTTTGTACAGGATTTTTTTAAAGAGAAAGACAAGTATTGTTTTTCCGAAATTCCAAGCGAAGATATATTCACTATTCAGGCCTTAAACGAAAGCGGATTTAAATTAGTGGAGAATAGATTAACTTATTATTTGGATTTAAAAAAGTATTCCTATGAAAGATATGACGTACGATCTGCAGTATTGGAAGACATCCCAAATTTAAAAAGAGTTGCCAGAGAAATGCGAAATGATTATGATAGGTTTCATGCTGAAACCGTATTTGATTTGAGTAAGGCCGATGAATTCCTAGCAACTTATATAGAGGAATCTGTAAAGGGATTTTCTGATTTCACTATGGTCCCTTCAACAACAGGAGTTCCTTCGGATGCCTTTTTGACTGCGAATTATCTTTTTAACGATTGGGATGCTATTGGTGAAAAAGTTTCTAAAATGGTGCTTTCTTCAGTTTCCTCAGAAACGTGTAAAGGTTGGTATCTTAAACTGATTAGTGAAATGGCCTATCATTTAAAATCAATTGGAGCGGAGTATGCCTTCATGCATCCTGCAACAACTAACAGAGCAGTAATTCATACTTACGAGAAGCTAGGCTGCAAGTATGGTAAATGCATACATATATTAACATTTACATCATGATTAAATTTTTAGATTTACAAAAAATAAATGCACAGTATGCTGCAGAATTGAAACAAGTTGCCGCTGATGTTATTGACAGTGGTTGGTATTTACTGGGAGAACGGGTAAAAGAATTTGAAAAAAATTTAGAGGTTTTTCAGGAAGGCGGTCATTCAGTAGCAGTTGCTAATGGATTAGACGCTTTACGATTGATTTTTAAAGCCTATATCGAATTGGGTGTGATGGAAGCTGGTGACGAAGTAATTGTTCCTGCCAATACTTATATCGCTTCAGTATTGGCTGTTACGGACAATAACTTAGTGCCAATTTTAGTGGAGCCAAATTTAACTACTTTTAATTTAGATATCAATTTAATTGAAAGCAAAATTACTTCAAAGACCAAAGCCATAATTGTGGTCCACTTATATGGTTGTGTTTGTTGGAATGAAGAGTTGGAAATACTGGCAAAAAAGTATAATTTAAAACTAATTGAAGATAATGCTCAAGCAATTGGAGCACGTTGGAAAGGTGTAAGAACAGGGAACTTGGGTGATGCTGCTGGTTTTAGTTTTTATCCTGGTAAAAATTTAGGTGCTTTAGGCGACTCAGGAGCTGTAACTGCAAAGGATCCAGAATTAGCAAAAGTGATTCGTACCTTGGCTAATTATGGTTCAGCTGAAAAATATGTTAATCAATATCAAGGATTAAACAGTAGAATGGATGAAATGCAGGCTGCATTTTTGAATGTCAAACTGCGTTATGTGGATACGGAAACAAAGCGCCGACAAAAAATAGCAGATTATTATTTGAAAAACATAAAAAATTCTAAAATAATACTCCCACAAGCTGGGAATGCGGATGAACATGTTTGGCATCTTTTTGTGATTCGAACTGCTGATCGTAATAAGTTGCAGTATTATTTAAAGGAAAATGGTATTCAAACATTAATTCATTATCCCATTCCGCCTCATCAACAAAGTTGTTATTCCAGTTTATCCAGCATCTCTCTGCCAATTACCGAGCTGATTCATACTGATGTACTAAGTTTACCAATAAGTCCTGTGATGAGTACAGAAGAAGTGGAGAAGATGGTAGAAGTTTTAAATAACTACGCAGCTGTAGAGCAGTTATGAGTGAAAATCAATCCTCTTATCGAAATATAATGAAAGCCACTTCCATATTTGGAGGAGTTCAGGTTTTTACTATTTTAATATCTATTATTCGTTCTAAATTCATTGCCCTTTTTCTTGGTTCTGTTGGTATGGGAGTGGTAGGATTACTTACTTCGACAACAAGTTTGATAGGCGGAATTACTAGTTTCGGACTAGGAAGCAGTGCCGTAAGAGATGTATCGGCTGCCAACAGTAGTGGGGATAATTCGCGTGTTGGTTTGGTTGTAAATGTTCTAAAGAGATGGGTTTGGGTAACAGGGGCTGCAGGTACATTGATTGTTTTGGTGCTCTCACCTTGGCTGAGTCAGCTTACTTTTGGAAACAGCAATTATATTTGGTCTTTTGCTTTAATTTCAATCACATTGTTATTCAATCAGCTCAATGTAGGACAATTGGTCGTGCTGCAAGGAATGCAGAAAATACAATATTTAGCAAAGGCAAGTCTTACAGGTAGTGTTATTGGTTTAATAGTGACGGTTCCTTTATATTACTTTTTTGGTGTAGACGGTATTGTTTCCACTTTAATTATAGCATCAATGGTTTCGTTTGCTATTTCTTGGTATTTTGCGAGAAAAGTTGAAATCACCAAAGTTCAGTTGACTAAGGCATTAGCTTTTTCCGAGGGGAAAAACATGCTAAAAATGGGTTTTATGATTAGTCTTACTGGTTTATTTGTAACTGCGAACACCTATATAATTCAGTTGTTTATTAGTAGTAGAGGCGGTGTTGGCCAAGTTGGGTTGTTTACTGCGGGTTTTGCTATTATAAATACCTATGTTGGATTAGTTTTTACTGCTATGGCTACCGATTATTTTCCAAGATTATCGGCAGTAGCGTCATCAAATGAGTTGTGTAAAAAAACCATTAATCAACAAGCTGAGATTTCTATTTTGATTTTAGGACCCATTATTATGATGTTCTTGGTTTTTATCAAACTAATAATTATTGTTTTATACTCCACTAAATTTGTAGCTATTGAGCAAATGGTTTTGTGGTTAGCAGTAGCTACATTTTTTAAGGCAGCAGCATGGTCTATTTCATTTATATTATTAGCTAAGGGAGAATCGAAATTGTTTTTTTGGAATGAGCTTTTTGCTAGTGCGTATGTCTTGCTATTTGACTTAGCTGGTTATTATTTTTGGGGATTAACAGGTTTGGGAGTTTCATTTTTTGTAGCTTATTTTATTTATTTTTTCCAAGTTTTTATCTTAAGCAAAATTAAATATCAGTTTTCATTTGACAGTTCCTTTTTAAGAATTTTCGCTACTCAGTTTTTATTAGCGATTAGTTGTTTTGGAGTAGTACAGTTTGTTGATAAGCCTTTTTCCTACATGGCGGGTTCTATTTTGATTTTATGTTCAGTTTGGAATTCCTATAATGAATTGGATAAGAAGTTGGGAATCAAGACGGTTTTGAATAATTTTTTGCATAATAGAATAAAAAAATAAATTATGGAAACTTCTATTCAAGAAATTCAAAATGTTTTTGATAAAATCAAATTATTAGCATTAAAAGAATTTGATAATAAAAATTACGAACTCTCATTACAATATATAGAAGCAGCCGCTCATGTCGCATATTCTTTTAACTGGAAGTATGCAGATGAAGTTTTAGAAAATCTTTTGGTTGCAATTTCTGATGTAATTATTGCTGAAAGATCAGTTTTTATTCCAATTCAAGGAAGGATTGTTTTTTATGACGTGTTTGCATTAGACAACAGAGGATTGACACAACAATACTTGCGTGCTTTGATTAGCTGGGGAGTCGAATTGCTATTTATTTTTGAAGGAGATGATTTGTCGCATTCTAAACAAATTATGAGTGAGATTAAATCTTACTCAAAAGCAGAGTTGTTTGTGGTAGATCACTCTTTAACAAAAACTGAGAAAATCAACTGCATTTATAATAAGATTATTGATTTTAAACCTGAAAAAGCATTTCTTCATCTAAACCCTTCCAGCGTTGTAGCTATCGGTGTTTGGAACAGTTTAAAAGAGGTTGCACGATATTTGGTGAATTTAACCGATCATGCTTTTTGGTTGGGTACAAAATGTATTGATTATTCCCTAGAATTCAGGAATTATGGTTGTACTGTATCGTATGAGAAAAGAAATTTGTCTGAAGATCAATTGCTTATTCAGCCTTATTATCCAATAATGCAATGTAAACCGTTTATTGGCTTTCCTTCACAAATAGCTGATGATGCTATTAAAATATTTACAGGGGGATCATATTATAAGATGTACGGCAAGTCAGATTTTTTTTTAAATTTATTAAAACTTCTTATAGAATTAGATTCAAAAATTGTAATACTATTAGCAGGACACGGACATGATGGCCCAATAAAACAATTTATTTCAGATAATAAATATGAAAGACGTTTATTTTTATTAGGTTCTCGACCTGATATAACCCATGTTTTTGAACATTGTGATATTTATTTAAGTACTTATCCCTTGACCGGTGGATTAATGGGACAATATGCAGCATCTTTAGCCAAGCCGATTTTATCCTACACATCGGATGATATACCATCTAATTTTGCCGAGGGGTTCATAAATTGGAATACTAATTCGGATTTTAAAATTACCCACACAACTTTAGATTCTTTTACAGCTGAAGCTTTAAAAATGATTGAAAGTAAATTCTACAGGGAAAAAAAAGGGAACGAGAATAAGAAACACATTATTACAGAAAAGGAATTTTCAGAGCATTTGAGAAAATTAGTTTCTTTGAATAGAATGGAAAACCCGTTTGTAAAAGAAGTTATTGATTATAAGGTATTTTTAGACCTGTACATAGAAAACGAAAATAAATACCTGAAACAATTTAATTACCTGATTGTTTCTCAATTTAAATTTCAGTCATTACTGTTATTTCCCAAGCAATCCATATCGTTTATTTTTTCCGCTAAAAGCTGGACAATTATTGGAAAGTTTTTTAATAAAAGAAAGGTCGATTTTAATATGAAAAACGCCTAAAATAATAGTAATTAACCTGTTAGGTATAAACATTTTTTGATGATAATTTTAGTCTGTTCAAATGATTTTCTAAATGAAATTATAAGGAGATTAAAAAAGTTTTATTAAAAACGGTTCTTGATACATTTTTTGTTCCATTATACTTCACACAAAACACTCGAACTGACGTTTTAAACAATTTTACCCAACTAGTTTACTTATTGTTTTTTTACATTTATGTAAAACTTTTGGTATAGTTTTTTTAGAAAATAGCGATAGATTGTTCTAAGTCAAATATTTTTTTAAAAAGATAAAAGAAAGTTTGATAAATTATTATTGAACTTCATAATATTATGGGTATTATTTAGATTATAAAAACGTAAGATAAATCAGTAATTTTAATAATTTATAAGAAATAAATTATTATATGATTCTGCTCTATTATTTTTATAATTAAAAATATACTTATTTGTAATTAAAAAACACGTGGATAGTAATTTTATTTCATACTATATAAAAGGTGTTTTAATTTAAAAATTTAATAAGATGAAACGATTTGTAAAAAAAATTATAGCAAGAACGCTCTATTTTTTCTCCTATATTTTTTCTCCAGAATTATCTTTAAACTTCTCATTAAGATTTAATCAATTATATTCACTTTGGTTTTTACGGGAATTTAAAATAGTTGGGGAAGGTTTTTTAATTTCGTATCCTTTATATTTACATGGAGGGAAGCATATTTCTGTAGGTGAAGGTTTTTCTTGTCAAAAACGTTTGCATTTACATGCTTTTGAGGAAGTTTTAGGAGATAGATTTGCTCCTGAAATCAAAATAGGAAATTATGTTTCGATACAGCATGATTGCCATATTGGTGCAATCAACAAGATTACAATTGGCAATAATGTATTAATGGCAAGTAAAGTTTATATAAGTGATCATTTTCATGGTGAAATAACAAAAGAAGCTTTATTATTACCACCATCGCTGAGAAAATTGTACAGCAAAGGACCTGTAGTTATTGAAGATAATGTTTGGTTGGGAGAAGGAGTAGTTGTTCTGCCTGGAGTAACTATTGGAGAAAACTCTATAATTGGAGCAAATGCTGTCGTAACTAGATCAATTCCAAGAAATTGTGTCGCTGCAGGAAATCCAGCTCGAATTGTACGAGAAATCTAATAATTTAAAAAAAGAAGAGCTAAATCGTATGAACAATCGAACTGATGATTAAAAAATGCTTGATTAATTGACTTTCTCATTTAATACCTTTATTTTATCTTCTATTTCGTCGAAATGTAAATTACGTCATTGAATAAAAATTGATCTCTATTTTAGACTTGCCGCTTTAAATTGCCATCAAGTGTTCGTTTTTACCAGTCTTATTTTCGCATAAAAAATAATTAATATCTTCATGAAATTAGCAGCAATTGTAGTTGTTTACTACCCTAATTTAAATGATTTAAAAAAAAATATCCTTCGGTATATTGCCGATGTGGATGCATTAATCCTTTGGGACAATACTCCTAACCGTATTTGTGCGCCATTGATAATTGATTTGCCCGGATATGAAGAGAAGATACAACAACTTTCTACCGGAAAAAATGAATTTATTGCTTACCCATTGAATCAGGCGATTGCATGGTGTATCGCAAATCAATATACTCATTTGCTTACTATGGATCAGGATAGTTTATTTGAAGACGGTGGCTTTAAATTATATAAAAACAGGATACAATTAAATTTAGGAAATAATAATGCCATTTATGGTGTCAATCCAAACAGTACGTTTGCTTGTCAGAATGATTTTTTACATACCAGCTGGTGCATAACTTCTGGTTCCATTTACAATGTTAACTTAATACAGGAAATAGGCGGTTTTAGAGAAGATTATAAAATTGACTGTGTGGATAATGAAATTTGTTTCAGAGCGAATTTGAAGGGCTATAAGACAGTAGTGGATACACACTGCCTTTTACATCAAATCTATGGCAATCATCAAAAATCAATTTTTGGTTTTACTACTTTAGGCTATTCGCCTTTCAGGACATACTCCATTTTATGCAACCATATTTTGTTATGGAAGCAATATCCCCAGCAGATTGGAACAGACTTGAAGAACGTAATTGTTAAAGAATATGGGATTTACAGATTTGTAAAAGTATTATTGTCTGAAAATAATAAAATGGATAAATCAATCGCTTTGTTTTATGGTTTTATGGATGGCATTAGGGGAAAAAGAAAAGATAGATTTTGTAAACCCTAATTTCAAATTAAACAGTATTAAATGAAAATTACCGTTTCGATTATAATAGTTAATTACAATACAAAAGATTTGCTGGTTGACTGTATTTATTCCATTTATCAAAAAACGAAGAATCTTGCATTTGAAATACTTGTAGTTGATAATGATTCCCATGATGGTTCAGAAGCTGTGATCAGAAATAAATTCCCGGGAATCAATTTTATTCAAAGCGGTGCGAATATTGGATTTGGACGAGCCAATAATTTAGGAATACAAAAAGCCAAGGGAGAATATATTTTCCTGCTGAATTCGGATACTATTTTAATTAATAATGCGATTGCGATTCTTAGCAACTATTTGGATGCAAACAGTTCCGTAGCGATTTGCGGAGCTAATTTATATGATGCCAATCAAAGGCCTACCGACTCGTATTGTCAATTGATGCCTGGCATATCTACGGATGCGCAAGTTCTTTTGGGAAGTGTTTTTTCAAAGTTTCGGTATGGAATAAATAGTATTTTCAACCATTCTGATCAAAATTTGATTTTAAATGGATATGTCACGGGTGCTGACATGATGATTCGAAAAAAAGTTCTCGAGGAAGTGGGTTCTTTTGATCCGGATTTTTTTATGTATTATGAGGAGACAGAGTTAACCTGGAGAATTAAAAAGCAAGGATATACAGTAGCGTCCGTTCCAAAAGCCAAAATTATTCATCTGGAAGGCGCTTCCGAAACGATTAAAGAAAACACCATGCGCCGCATGATAAAAAGTAAATACATTTACTTTGAGAAAACTGGAAAAAAAGAATGGATATCCGTTTCTTTTTTTCTATTTCTTTTAACGGCATGGACAAGAATCATTCTATTTAAAGTCAGCGGTAATCACGAACGGGTTTCTTATTGGTTATCTTGTCTAAAAGTAAACCAGTATGAATACCATCTCTACCAGAAATGTAAAAAATAATGAATGCTGATTGGAATGTTCAAATAAAAATTCAGATTGAGTCATTTCAAAATGCAATGCTGGCAAATTTTTATTTCAGTCCTGATCAAGCATTAAATTGAAATAAAAATCGGTACCTACTATACTATTTCATTATGCTGCTGATTGAGCGGTCCTAATATAGTTTTAAAGTTTAACTTCGATACTAATGAATATCTTATATATCTGTTCTCCTCCTTTACTGGATTATTCTGCAGAACAAATAAATGATTTGAAACAGCATGTTAATTTGCATGTAATGGTTTGTGTGAGTTTGCATGCGCCTAACCATACCATTTTTAAATTAAAAGAGGGTTTTGTTCTCGACGGAATTTATCCATTCGAAGCGATAAAAGACAAAATTGAAAATGTGAAGTTGTTCGAACATTATTTTGAAGGTTGTCAATCTGTCCATTTTGTCTTTTTTCCTCCAAAAATTGGAATGAGTATCGTAAGGATTACGATGGCGCTGCTCCAACAGCTAAAACGTATTAAACCACAGCTCGTTCATTTTGATGATATATCTGGGCGAATGCTGGCTTTTGCACTACTGCTGAAAAACAGAAAGATTGTATTGAATGTCCACGATCCAGTTGCCCATTCAGGGGAACAAAATGCGGGCTATGTAATCATGCGTAAAATTCTTTTTAGTAAGATTGCTGCTTTCGCCACTTTTTCTGAATATAGCAGACTGTTGTTTGAAAAAGTATTTCATCCCAAAGTACCGGTTGCCGATTTAAGACTGGTTCCGTACTATTGCTATGAGGCATTAGGCACTAAAAAGATACCAGAGATCAATAAGCTACCTAATGAAAAAGTACTTTTGTTCTTTGGAAGACTATCCCCTTACAAAGGAATTGACGAGTTGCTAAGCGCTTTTTCTAAAGTGGTTCAAAACTTCCCGCAGATTAAACTTGTGGTCGCTGGTAAAGGTAATTATTCTTACCATTTACCAGAAGAATTGGTCGGTTCTTCATCGTTGATTACCATCAATCGATTTATAGCTGAAACTGAAATCAAATCATTATTTAAACAAGCCGATGTTTTAATTTGCCCTTACAGAGATGCGACCCAGAGTGGTGTGCTGATGACTGCTGCCGCTTTTGAAACACCCGTAATTGTGTCTAATGTTGGAGCGCTTTCTGAATACATAAACGACGGGGGCAAGGGGTATGTTTATGATTTGAACGATGAAAAAGGGCTGGAAAATTGCCTTGTGCAATTTCTAACGGATTCCCAATCAATAAATACGCTTGCTTTACCTACCGATAATGCAGCTGTTTCGCGAAACAGCCAATTGCTGGTAAATCTGTACACTCAACTTTTAGCAAGGCGTTAAATGATTCCATATATTTTATTTTTCAGTTTCCTATTTATTATTTCATTATTCAATTTAATTAAGATTGAGTCGTTTGAAAAAATAGAGAAATTGCTTTTTTTTATTTTTTGGTTCGTAGTTTTTTTTTTTATAGGGTTTCGTTATAAGATGGCCAATGACTGGTATAATTACAATAACATAATCCGCGGGATCGAACCCTTTTGGGATGTTTTGTCGGGAAATGCCACTAATTTTCAGGGGGAAAAAGGTATTGAATATGGTTTTAAGATTTTAATCTCCCTAATCAATATGGTTTTTAACTCGGAGACAAGCAGTAGTTTGCAAGCGTTGACCGTAATTGTCTCTCTATTTTGTTACACCGTATTGTTTTACGTTACATGGAAAGAAGAAACTGTAACCTATAAATTTTTATTTTTAGCAACTTTCATTTCTTTTACCATGTTTCGGGAATTTGATATTTTAAGGCAGTCCATCGCTTTCTATATTTTCCTATTGAGTATTAAATATATTAATAACAGTTTTTTTAAATATTTCCTTTTAAATGTTTTGGGTTCTTTATTTCATGTCAGCGCACTGATTTTCATACCTCTTTATTTCATTTTTAAAATAAAATTTAGCAGAGTGTTTATCTTGGTTCTTTTTGGGTTGCATTTAATCACAATGATCACCCATTTTTCCTTTGTTACTACCATATTGGAAAGATTAAGTAACTATTTTCCCGAACTGATATTTGCACAAAAATTGTATTTAAATTCAACTACGGTGGAAGCGCAAAGTTCCATTAGTATAGTAGGGCTGCTGTATGCTATATACCTTTTATTGCTGTCTGCTAATTATGAAAAAATTGATTTTAATAATTATAAAATGCGATTTTTTATCAATTCCTTTTTTATTTTCATAATAATCAATATATTCTTCTCGGACTCCAAGGATATAGCAGATCGGTTTTCATATTATTTTTATTTTGGTGTTGCTTTTGTTTTTGTTTATTTAATTAAATTTATCCCAAAGGCACTTTATTTTCCCTATGTATTGTTAATATTAATTTTTCCGACCATTCGTTTTTCCAGAATTATTTCTAACCCTATGACTAAAAGTGTACTAGTGCCATATCGCAATTACTTTTTTGTGACACCTAGTGATGAAGATAATCTTTTGATAAAATGGAAAGAAAAGAATGAAGAATAATAGCATAAAATGAAGAACATGAGAATTTCAGTCTGTATGGCCACCTTTAATGGGGACAAATTTATTAAAGTACAACTAGCAAGTATCCTAAAACAGTTGTCCGAGACGGATGAAATAATCATTTCTGATGATGGTTCTTCTGATGAGACCATCAACATTATATTGGCTTTTTCAGATTCAAGGATCAAACTGGTGCATAATGATTTAAGCCAGCTCCAACCCGCTAAACAAAGTAAATCCTATCAGGTCACCAAAAATTTTGAGAATGCGCTCACCTATGCTACCGGCGATTACATTTTTTTATCCGATCAGGATGATGTTTGGGAAGACAATAAAGTAGAAGATTGTATTTTACTATTAAAAGGTAAAAAGTGTAATCTTGTTGTTCATGATGCCACTGTCGTGGATGAATCTGGTACGGTAATAGCCCCGTCCTATTTTGAAAAAGTAAAATCACAAACAGGTTTTTTTAAAAATATAATCAAAAATTCCTATTTGGGCTGCTGTATGATTTTTGATCGAAATATATTATTGAAGTCGTTGCCATTTCCAAATAATCTTATTGCCCATGATATTTGGATTGGCCTTATTGCAGAAAGAAATGGTAAAGTGGCCTTTCTAGAGAAGAAATTAATTCGATATCAACGTCATAGTGCTGCAGTAACTGCTTCAGGGATGAAAAGTGAAAACAGTTTAAATTTTAAAATAAGCTATCGGGTGGAATTTATTCTTCAATATCTAAGAAGGCTTGTTTAAAACAGAAATAAGGATGATTATTGCTCTATAGCATTGTCTTTGACGCTAGCAAACAATATATTTTTTTATTTAGTGAAAAAAATGTAGTTTAAGAAGGAAGGGATTATGAGACAGGTAGCAATTTTGAGGAGTAATAGAGTATAGTGGATGCCAATTGTAAAGAGGAACAACATTTTGAATCGACCCTGTTGCAAATAATAAAAATACAGATTAAAGAGAAAGTTGCAGCGCATTGGAAAGGAAAGACCTCCATCATGAGATTGGGGATACGCCGAATGAGGAAATAGTAATAAAAAATAGTTACCATACGTAATGAAAATATTGAACATCGTTAAATATTATGATCCCTGTCAGGGTGGGATGGAATCAGTGGTTAAAAATATAGTTGAAGGTGTTGTTGCTATTTCAGATGCATCTGACTTTACGGTTTATTCCAACAATCATTTGAGGAATTTTAGTAAGGACACTAAACGATATGATAGGATTAAAGTGATCAAAGAAGCGACCCCTTTTTACTTGAAAAGCCAGCCACTTAATTTAAGATATCCCTCCTTAAAAAAATTAATACAGGATCACGATGTGATTCATCATCATTATCCTTTTCCGACGATGGAGTTCACTTTACTGCGGTATTTGAAAAACATGGCTAATAAAAAATTTATAATTACTTGGCATGCCAATATTAAAAACTCTAGATGGAGCTGGATTGAAAAGATGTATAATCCAATGACTGAAAAATTACTGGAAAGAGCGGATGCAATAGTGGTAACATCACCACAACTTTTTGAAGCATCTGATATCTTACAAAGATACAAACAGAAAGTTACCGTTATTCCATTGAGTTTTGATCCCAAATATTCCTTTTCTCAAAGTAAAAAATATCCTGAAAACCGATGTTTTCAGTTGCTTTTTGTTGGTAAATTGAGGAAATACAAAGGCGTTGAATACTTAATAAAAGCAATCGAGACTTTAAATGTAAAACTGACTGTTATTGGTAATGGGGAAGAGCAGGCTAATTTGGAAGAATTAGTAGATGCCTTAAGGATCAGGGATAAAGTTTGTTTTATTGCCAATGCCAGTGACGAAAAATTAGCGCAAGTGTACCATTCTTCTGATTTGTTTATTTTGCCGAGCATTAATGAAGCGGAAGCTTTCGGCGTAGTGCAATTGGAAGCAATGGCAAATGGTTTACCGGTTATCAATACCCGTTTAGATTCAGGAGTTCCTTTTGTTTCCACAGATGATTATTCGGGAATTACAGTGGCACCAAAAAATTCAGCAGCTTTACAAAAGGCGATAGAAAAAATAATTAACAATAAACCATTGTATGAATTTTTTTCTTCAAATGCACTAGATAGGGTGAAACTATTTTCCAGGGAGAAAATGTCAGAAGCCTATTTACGTTTATATACAAATTAATGCGTAATTCAATTATAATTACAGGCGCTTCGGGATTTGTCGGATATAATCTTCAAGAGTATTTGAAAGATGCACATGATGTCCATGCTATGAGAGTACGTTATGTGGCCAATCAGCGATTTGATTTGGCCTGCGATGCCATTATTCATCTGGCCGGCAAAGCACACGATTTAAAAAAGGTGTCTAATCCAACGGATTATTACGAAGCTAATTTTGAGTTAACCAAACAATTGTTCGATTCGTTTTTAGCATCAACAGCTTCTGTTTTTATATTTATGAGTACTGTAAAAGCGGTAGCAGATGCCATCGACGGAATCCTAACGGAAGAAGCAATGCCAAATCCTAAAACCCATTACGGGATAGCCAAACAGCAGGCCGAACAATATCTTTTATCTCAGGAATTACCGAATGGGAAAAGAGTTTATATCCTTAGACCTTGTATGATTCATGGTCCGGGAAACAAAGGGAATTTGAATTTATTGTATCAGTTGGTTTCTAAAAGATTGCCATGGCCTTTGGGCGATTTTAAAAACGAACGTTCTTTTTTGAGTATTGAAAATCTTTGTTTTGTAGTTCAAGAATTATTAGAAAATGCGATGATACCCTCCGGAATTTATCAGGTTTCGGATGATATAGCATTATCGACCAACGAGCTTATTACTTTATTAGGGAGTAGTTTAGGCGAACAAAGCAGAATTATAGCTATCCCATCTCCTTGGATAAAAGGCATCGCCAAATTGGGAGATCACTTGCACTTACCCCTTAATACGGAACGTTTGCAAAAACTGACTGAAAATTATGTCGTAAGTAATAAAAAAATTATTAAAGCGATAGGAAAGCCTTTGCCTATTGCCTCAAAAGAAGGTTTACTTAAAACATTTACTTCCTTTAAAAAATAAATTTTTGTTTTGGTCTCAACTTTGCCTCACCTGACAAAAAAAAACATAACTAGAGGCCATTTGTATTCAATTATAAAACAAAGTCCTCTTCAATATTAAATGTTAATTAAATAAAAATGATTTTCGAAAAAACCCCAATACACGATTTAATCCTAATCACGCCAACTGTTTTTGAAGATTCGCGCGGGTATTTCTTCGAAGCTTACAATCGAGCCAGATTTTTAGAAAATGGGATAGATTATGAATTTATACAAGACAATCAGTCCTTCTCTACCAAAGGAGTAATTCGAGGTTTGCATTTGCAAATTAATCCTTTTGCACAGGCTAAATTAGTACGTGTGTTGCAAGGAGAAATTCTCGATGTAGCGGTAGATTTAAGAAAAAATTCAAGTACTTACGGGCAGCATTTTAGCGTAGTTTTGAGTGCCGAAAATAAAAAACAATTAATGGTGCCTCATGGGTTTGCGCATGGTTTTTCGGTTTTGAGTGACACAGCTTCCGTGCTGTATAAAGTTGATGGTGCGTATGATAAAAATAGTGAAAGAGGTATCCGCTATGATGATCGTACTTTGGCCATTGATTGGCAATTGCTTCCGGATGAAGTACTTGTTTCTGATAAGGATTTGATATTGCCGGAATTTGATTCCATTGACTGGGAGTTTTAAACGTTTAACCGCAAAGTTCTTAAAAGGCACAAAGTTTTTGTGTTAGCAAAGTCTTTCTAAGAGTTTAACGTTCAAAGTTTATAAAAGTATAAAGTTTAAAGTTTCAAGTTGTCTGTACTATTGATAATTGAATTGCAAAGTTCACAAAGAAGATGTGGAGTATTCTAAATTATATGACTGGAAGTGTTCAGTGTTTAGTCGTAAAAATTGCAATTCAGACTGTTGAATTTCACCGTAATCTGAATCCATATTTAAAAAAAAAATACAAATCGTTTGTGCATCAAACTATTGCTACAGTATAAAATACACTTGAAATCCTAATGCTTGAGTGCAAAAAAAAATAAAATAAAAAAAATTTTAGTAACCGGATCGAAAGAACAGTTTACTTCTGAATTAACCCGGTAGTCAAAAATATATTCACAATTTGAATGAATTTTTACGGACCGTCAAGAGCTAGATTTGTGTAGTTAAGAACAGTTAGCAAAGCAATTGAATTTTCTTAATTCTCAGATTATTATTAATTTTGCCGCACACATTGTAGTGGACAAAGCCGAAACTGAAGTTGAATTGGCTTACATGCTCAATCATCAATCAATAGCTGTTGTTGCAAAATGGAGCCATGGCAACTTGTGTTAACTGATACACATACTTACTGATTATGTTTTTAACGGAACGGCAGCCACCGCATTAAACAAAAATGAACCAACGAAACCCATTAATGTATGTGGTGTCACCAAATTAGCGGGTGAAAAGGCATGCTTACAACAAAATCCGGATGCGATTATAATCCGCACCTCTTGGGTTTATTCCAGTGTTGGCGCTAATTTTGTCAAAACAATGTCAAAATTGATGCTAGAGCGAGATCATCTGAATGTTGTAGCTGATCAGATAGGAAGTCCTACTTATGCCAATGATTTGGCACAAGCCATCTTGACTACTGACACACACACGATAATTGTCAGTCCGGGATTTATAATTTTTCTAATGAGGGCGGAATCAGTTGGTATTAATTTGCTTTAGCGATACAGGAAATTGGTGGTTTTGACTGCGAAATTAACGGAATTCCCACCGTTAATTATCCAGCACCGGCAAAACGACCAGCCCTTTCTTTATTGGATAAAAGCAAAATAAAAAATACGTTCGGGCTTTCCGTGACTGAATATTAAGTTAGTTTAGAGAAATGTATAATGTTGTTGAGTAGTTAGAAGTGATCAGTTGTTTTAAAATAATAAACAATGAGAGGAGATCATGCTCGCAGTTTTCCTTTCGCTCCAGCGGCAAATATAGCTGAAAACAGGAAATTGCTTTTTAATATGATTTAAGAGTTAACAAAAAAAGTTACTACGTGTTTAAAACTAATTAAAACATCAAAATAAAATGAAAAAAATAGTAATTACCGGTGGTGCCGGTTTTATAGGGTCTCATGTGGTACGACTTTTTGTAAACAAGTATCCACAGTATCAAATTTTTAATTTAGATGCGCTTACTTATGCAGGAAATCTAGAGAATATAGTTGACATAGAAGCAGCTTCCAATTATACTTTTATCAAAGGGGATATTGTTGATGCCGCTTTTATTGATCAATTGTTTGAGGAACATCAATTTGATGGTGTTTTGCATTTAGCAGCTGAATCACATGTAGATCGTTCCATAACGGATCCGCTTTCTTTTGTAAAAACAAACGTGATTGGAACGATGAATTTGTTGAATGCCGCCAAAGCAACTTGGCAAGGCAATTATGAAGGAAAGCGTTTTTACCATATCAGTACCGATGAGGTTTATGGTAGTTTGGGTGCCGAAGGACTCTTTACAGAAACCACTGCTTATGATCCAAATTCCCCGTACTCTGCCTCTAAAGCGAGTTCAGACCACTTTGTAAGAGCGTATGGTGAAACGTACGGTTTGCCTTATGTGTTGACCAATTGTTCCAATAATTATGGCCCTTTTCATTTTCCGGAAAAATTAGTTCCTTTGTTTATCAATAACATTATCCAGAATAAACCTTTACCGGTTTATGGTGATGGAAAATATACCCGCGACTGGCTTTTTGTTGAGGATCATGCTGTAGCGATTGATTTGGTATTCCATGAGGGAAAAAACCACGATACTTATAATATTGGCGGTTTTAATGAATGGCAGAATATCGATTTGGTCAAATTGCTTTGCAAAATAATGGATGACAAATTAGGAAGAGCCCAAGGAACTTCAGAACAGTTAATTGCGTATGTTAAGGACCGCCCTGGCCATGATTTGCGCTACGCTATTGACGCCAGTAAAATCAATACAGAATTGGGATGGAAGCCTTCGGTTACTTTTGAGCAAGGTTTGGAAAAAACGGTTAACTGGTATTTGGAAAATCAAACCTGGTTGAATAATATCACTTCTGGTGAGTATGCGACTTATTACAAGAAACAGTATAATTAGTTTTTAATGTTCAGATTTTAGAAGTTAGTTTTGAGGTATTAGTGTTCAGTAGTAAGTTATCAATTATTTATTGAGAATTCAGATTTTAGGTAATGATAATTAACCTATTCAAAGTTCAGAGTCAAAACACTATAATTATATTAATATGAAATCGGCATTAAAAATGAGTTTGTGCAAGCAAACACCAATGCCTAAATAGCGATAGCAAAAATGATTAATAAATAATAAATTTAACATTTATGAAAGGAATTATTTTAGCCGGAGGTTCCGGAACCCGTTTGCATCCATTGACTTTAGCAATGAGTAAACAAATGATGCCCGTGTATGACAAACCGATGATTTATTATCCGTTATCCACTTTGATGATGGCAGGAATTAACGAAATATTAATTATTTCTACGCCTCACGATTTGCCTAATTTTAAAAAGTTATTGGGCGATGGGTCCTCTATTGGGTGTCGTTTTAGCTATGCGGAACAGGCTTTGCCTAATGGTCTTGCGCAAGCATTTGTTATTGGGGAAGAATTTATAGGTTCTGACAGTGTAGCACTGGTTCTTGGGGACAATATTTTCTTTGGTTCTAATATGGATGAATTATTGCAATCCAACACCAATCCAGATGGTGGAGTGGTATTCGCCTATCACGTTTCGGATCCGGAACGGTACGGTGTGGTTGAATTTGATGCGGATTTTAAGGCACTTTCAATCGAAGAAAAACCACTGGAGCCTAAATCCAATTATGCCGTACCGGGACTTTATTTTTATGACAATTCAGTTGTTGAAATTGCCAAGAATATTCAACCAAGTGCGCGTGGGGAATATGAAATCACAGATGTCAACAAAGTTTATTTAGAAAAAGGGGCATTGAAAGTTGGGATTTTAAGCAGAGGTACAGCCTGGTTAGATACCGGAACTTTTAATAGTTTGATGCAAGCCGGACAATTTGTTCAGGTAATCGAAGAACGTCAGGGACTTAAAGTAGGCTGTATCGAAGAGATTGCATGGAGACAAGGTTTCATTACAGAGCAACAGTTGAAAGATTTGGCAGAACCATTAAAGAAATCCGGTTACGGAGAGTATCTTTTGGGATTATTGAAAAACAAATAATAAAACAAGCAGACTAGAATTTGTTGTATTTTAAATGCCTTAATTTTAAGGTGTTTGATTCTTAATATCTTCTACTTTACCTGCCTTCACTACACTACTTCTCATTGAAAATGGAATACATTCTACTGATTCTTTTATTTGTAAGCATAGAACTTCTTTATTTTAAAATAGCAGAGGCATGTCACATTATTGATACACCCAATACCAGATCGTCACATACGGCTGTCACTTTGAGAGGTGGCGGTATCATTTTTCCTATTGCGACATTTATCGCATTTTTTATGGGATATGTTTCCTGGCCCTTGACTGCTGCAGTTGTATTAGTGGGCGTGGTCAGTTTTATCGATGACATGAGACCGCTACCACAGCTGCCTCGATTTTTAGCACACCTTATTGCTGTCGGATTGGTTTTTTTTGAACTCAATTTGTTTTACCAGCCTTTATGGATCTTGCCCATTTTACTCGTATTGATGATCGGCTGGGTTAACGCTTTTAATTTCATGGACGGCATCAATGGAATAACAGTTTTGTATGCAATGGCAGCACTACTCAGTTTTTCTTTTTTGCCCATTCACAGTGCCCATTTGCCCTTATTGCTAACGATGGGATTAGCTTGTATTGCTTTCGGAATTTTTAATGTTCGGAATAAAGCGAAAACCTTTGCAGGTGATGTGGGAAGTATTAGTATGGCGTTGTTTTTAGGGTATTTTATGATAAAAACTATATTTGTCACCGGACAAGTGGGGTATATTCTTTTCTTCTCCGTTTATGGTATTGATGCTGTTGTCACGATTGTCAGCCGATTGATGAAGAAAGAAAACATATTTCAACCGCATCGTTCTCATTTGTACCAATATCTTGCCAATGAAATGGGACACTATCAAATTGTAGTGGCTTTTATTTATGCGGTACTGCAACTGATTATTAATGGACTAGTTGTTTTTATGGATGCCAGAGGACAATTATCTTTGTCATTTGTTCTTATAATTTTAGCAGTTTTGACCTTGCTTTATATCCTTATCCGTTCGTTCGTTCATCGGAAAATGATTCTTAGAAAGTCGTAAACAATTGTCTCTTGTCATATTTTTTTCAATTAGTTTAATATTCTTTTTGACATTTGTTTTAATATTATTATAAAATCGGTGAATTACCAGCGTATTTCTAAGTTTACGACTAGTTAGTTTTAATTTTGTTTCCTTTTTGTAATCAAGTTGAAAAACTATTTCTATATTACCAGCACAACCTTTTAAAATACTATTTTGAGTACTATTAAAAACACAAACTCATCCGTTATGAAACCAAATTTTTTATCCAGAGAAAATTTGAAATTTAGCCTGTCTAATTTAAGTTATTTGCCCAGATGGATCGTCGTACTGATCGATGTCATAGTGTTAGTATTGTCTTGTTTTCTTACCATTATGCTTTTTAGGGGAACAGGATTAAATTTTGTTATTACACCAAATCCCATTAAATTCTTGTTTCTTTTTTTTGGGGTGAATATTTTCTTTTTTTGGATTTTTAGAACGTATTCCGGAATTATTCGTCATTCTTCCTATATTGACGCTGTAAAGATTTTGTTTTCTCAACTTGGAGTACTCTTCATATTTTTGCTTTTTAACTTCCTGTATGAATTTTTCTTTGGTGTCAAAGCGTTTTTAAATACCGCCTTGTTCATCAATATTGTATTTTCTTTTTGCGGATTATTTTTATACCGTATTTTAATCAAACAGTTATTTGAATTTTTTTTCTCTGTCAAAGGAACCAATAAATTAATAAGAGCAATCATTTACGGTACAGATGCCAATGCTATTTCGGTTGCGAATGCCTTAAAATTTGAAACTCCCACCCGATTTAAAATTGTTGGATTTGTAGATAAAAACAATCAAAATACGGCTAAGCGTATTATGGACCTGCCGATTTTGTTCAAAAAGAAAAAATTACCCCCGTTGATGCGCTCCATTAATGCTCAGGCCGTAATTATTGCAGATAAAAGTTTATCAAAAGAAGAACAATTGCTTATTGTAGATCAATGTTTAGAGTTTAATTACAGCGTTTATACTGTGCCATTGATTTCCGATTGGGAAAATCAAAAAGAGATTTCTCAAAAAATAAAAACGATTCAAATTGAAGATTTGCTGGAAAGAAAACCGATACTTTTGGATAGTAAATTAATTTCAAAACAACTTAAAGATAAGGTCATTTTAATCAGTGGTGCGGCAGGATCTATTGGAAGTGAAATCGTACGGCAGGTAATCAGCTTTAATCCTAAAACAATACTTATTTTGGATCATGCCGAAACGCCCCTGCATCATTTATCTTTAGAAATACAAAGTCATGTTTCCTCTACTACCATAGTCACCATTATTGCTGATGTAAGAAATAAAGAAGTATTAAACAGTATTTTTAAAACCCACTTGCCTCAGGTTGTCTATCATGCAGCGGCGTATAAACATGTGCCTTTAATGGAAGAAAATCCTTCACAAGCGATTCTTACCAATATTGAGGGAACCAAAAATCTCGCCGATTTATCGTGCTTGTATAAAGTCAAAAAATTTGTAATGATTTCCACTGATAAAGCTGTGAACCCCAGTAACGTGATGGGTGCCAGCAAGCGAATCGCCGAAAAGTATGTGCAATCCCTGCAATTCAAAAATGCGAATGACGGAGAAAAAAAGACTACTAAATTTATTACGACACGATTTGGAAACGTATTGGGGTCGAATGGTTCCGTAGTTCCTTTGTTTACAAAGCAAATTGCCAGCGGCGGCCCTATTACCATTACGCATCCTGATATTATCCGGTATTTTATGACTATTCCTGAAGCATGTCAATTGGTTTTGGAAGCTGGAGCTATGGGTAATGGAGGAGAGATTTATATTTTTGATATGGGTAAACCCGTCAAAATTATTGACTTGGCGAGAAAGATGATTAAACTGGCCGGTTTTACCCCTGAAAAAGACATCAAAATAGCCATAGTCGGATTGAGACCGGGCGAAAAATTATATGAAGAATTGTTGAATAATACTTCAAAAACCCTACCCACGTATCACGAAAAAATTATGATAGCGGAGGAGGTTTTAGATGATTTTAATCTACTAAATCATGCTATAGATGAACTTATTGTGTCAGCCAATCAATTTGACAATGACCGAATGGTCGCCCAAATGAAGCAAATTGTACCTGAGTTTAAGAGCATGAATTCTACTTTTGAATTATTGGATAAGTAGAATTTTATTTAGGAATGTTGCACCAGAAAGGTTGTAAAGTATAGGTGCTTTACAACCTTTTTTTATGGTATTAATAGTAGTTCAGACCGGAGTTTTAGCAGGTTTTATTCTTCAAATTTTTCGCAACGAATTTCACGAATTTATACGAATGTGAGAGGTTGTATTTGCTGTTTTTAAAAAGGTCTTTAAAAAGTAGTTTTGGATTTAGTAATTCATGTGGTACTCCTCCGTTTTATAAAAAAGATTTCTTTTCGTTTTGATCCAAGTTTTAAACAGATTTAAAAAGGTAGCTGATATCAGTTTGGAAAGGGTCAAACTTACTTTTAAAATCATTAGATCTACTTTAGTTTATCCAAATTTAAAAAACTGATTGTTCTCTATCGCTTCTTTCAACGGGGTTGTGTCTTTGATGGCTACTTTTTGATTAAAGGCAGCGATATGGTTGTCATGATGCACATCCGTTCCTACGTAAGTGTACATCCCTTTTTGCAACAATTCTTCTGCTATTTTAGTAATAGCACCGCCATAATACCCCACGGTGGATAATAGGTTAAGTTGGAACAAACAACCTGCTCTTTTTAATTTTACGTATTCATTAAAATTACTGTGGTAGAAAAGGTAGCGTTCAGGATGTGCCAATACCGGTATGTATCCTGCTACCTGTAAATCGAAAAGTATCGAGTATAATTGGATTGGTGCATTGATGTACGACATTTCCACCAGCACATATTTGTCTTTTAGGGTCAATAAATCACCCGATTGAAAAAGACGCACAAATTGATCATCCATCAAATACTCGGCCGCTGCTTTGAAGGGAACTGTTATTGCATTTTTTTCCAATTCAGCCAATGTGCTTGCTCTCTTGGCGAGAATTTGTTCGTGAGTATTGTCCCAAACATGTTGTATAATGTGTGGTGTGGTGATAAATTCGGAAATACCGAATCCCTGCAGTGCTTTTATCAGTCGGAGCGTATCTTCAAATATTCTGGCGCCATCATCAATTCCGGGTAACAGGTGGGAATGGATGTCAATATGATGCTCCGGAATTAAGTCTTTCAGTACAGATTTTGATTTGAATAGTGAAAACATGGTACAAAAGTAGCAAAAAGTTTTTAGTATTAAGATTTTGTTTAGTGTCAGCTTTTGACCACCGTGATTGAAAAGGTATTGGTATTTCAGAGAAGTCTAGCAGCTTTTTTAATTGGATTGTGATTCAGTAACTTATGATTAGTTTACTGAAACGTTTTTGAATCCAAAATTTATGTAACTTTAGATAGCGAAATCTTTTTCAAGATGCAAATTGGGAATTACTTTTTTTAATTTTTCCAATATCAGCATCAGTTCAAGTATTTTATAAACTAAAAACTGTATTAAAATGTTACAAAATATAGTAATGGAACGAAAAATTTATGCCTCCGAAGAGCATAAAATGATGCAAGAGATGATTCAAGAATTCATTTCGAATGATATTATAGATCATTTAGATGAATGGGAGAAAAATGGGATGGTATCCCGTGAAATATGGAAACGAGCGGGGGAATTAGGATTGTTGTGTGTGGATATGCCTGAAGAATATGGGGGAGGAGGATTGGATTTTACATTTAATGCTTTGTTAATTGAAGCGTTTGCCAAAAAAGGAATAACCGGTCCCGGGTTTTCATTGCACTCCGACATTGTAGCGCCTTATTTATTATATTATGGAACCGAGTCACAAAAACAAAAATATTTGCCGTTGATGGCCAAAGGAGAAGTTATTACTGCAATAGGAATGACGGAACCTAGTTGCGGGAGTGATTTGAAAGCCCTTCGAACAACGGCAGAAGATAAAGGAGATCACTACTTGGTAAATGGTCAAAAAACATTTATCACCAATGGATTTATGTGTGATATGGCTGTCGTGGCTGTCAAAACCAATCATAATTCGGATGAGGAGGGTGTTACGTTACTTATTTTAGAATCAACAATGGAAGGCTTTCATAAAGGAGTTCCCTTCAAAAAGATTGGAATGAAATCACAAGATACGTCCGCGTTGTTTTTTGATAATGTTAAAGTTCCAAAGGAGAACAGGCTGGGAGATGAAAAAGCAGGATTCAAAATTATGATGCGGGAACTGGCTCGAGAGCGACTTACTGTTGGGATTACGGCGGTTGCTACCGCTGAAGGTGCTATCGAAAATACTATAAGCTATACCAAGCAACGAACCGCTTTTGAGAGCCCTATTTCCGGATTTCAAAACACCCAATTTAAACTTGCGGAATGTGCTACCCAACTTCAAATACATCAGGCTTTTTTAGATCGATGTATCGAATTATTAGTAGATCATAAATTGACAACAGAAAGTGCTTCGATGATTAAATATTCGGCAACCGACATGTGCGGGAAGGTCGTCGATGAATGTTTGCAATTGTATGGTGGTTATGGCTATATGTGGGACTATCCAATTGCTCGTATGTATGCTGATAACCGTGTGGCACGTATTTATGCCGGAACAAATGAAATTATGAAAATAGTCATTGCTCGCGGATTGTTTAAAGATCTGTGATGAGTAAATTGATGTTATATAATAAACAAGATTCTTGGTTGGCGAGAAGGGCTCAAATAAGGAAGGAGCGATGATTCAAAAAAAAGAAATTAATAATCGTCGTTAGAACCAATGATACTGGCGGAATGTAAAGATTACATTGTGACCAGCTTGAAGATTATTCGTGTAAATAATTAGGCAAAATATTTAATAAACACATTTGCAAATCTGCATCAATGAAAACAGACAAATGGACTGGATATGATCCGTTAAAAAAAGAGTTTGATTTGAAACAGATAATAAGTGACAAAGGCAAATCTTGAAAAGAATTAAACACTACAATTTATCGTGTGAAATCTTGGTTGAGAAGTACTTTTTCTTAAGTTCATAAAGTGCATTTTCAGAAGTATGTAGACGAGTTTAGTGACCGTATTGATAGGTTAATTTATAAGGAAAACATCTTTGACCTACTTTTAAACACAGTTGTGAATACTCAAAAAGTTTTATATCAAGACATTATAATAAGTTTACACCTCAATAAAAAATAATACTAGTTCTGCTAATAATACAATCTAAAATCGAGAAGTTTGCAAAGAGCATAGTTTTTTTGATGTAATTCTTCTACAATTTCTATGATGTCATCTTGTTCTTCAAACAAGCAAAAGAAAAGTTTATCAAGGGAACTGCTGGTTATGTTTTGGTGGGAAGCCCCATAACCGGAAACTGCGCGTGCTCCTGTAACATCTAAAAAATATTGCGCCTCATCTGGGCTTAAGTCCAGTACTTTTGCGTTTGCAAAATGCAGAATTTTTCCTTTCATTTTTCCTTCAAAGAGTTCGGCTATTTCTTCTAAGCTATAATAATATTCATTCAGGCAAATAGTATTTCCTTCGCCTTGCATTACGAAGTAAATGATTTCATAATTGGTAAAATTATGGTCTTCATAAAGCAGAGAATTTAAACTTTCTTCTAATCCTTCAATAGAATCACATGTTTTATAAATGCTTGTAATGCCTTGTTCAAAAGCTAATTGCTCTAAGTTTTTGACCACTTCAGTTGTCTTATTTATGTCTACATCAGGAACTGCTTCAAGGCAGAAAATAAAGGTATCAGAATCCATGAATTTTAGTTTATTGAGATGATTTTATTACGAACGACTATTTTTTTGAAATACAAAACTTTAATTAGTGACATTTTTTAAAGGATAAAAACAATTAACGTTTATTCCAAAAGTTAATATGTTTTCTGCGGATTACTTGTTTGCCGACTTTATAATTTCATTTTGTAAAATTACTGCAGAATAAAATTCGTTGTTAACATTTAATAATAAATAGTTGTTAACGGATTGCTGTTTTATTTGTTTTAAAAATAAAAAATAATTTAGTTGGCGAGGATAATTTTAGCATAATAATGCCACCGCCAAATTGATTGTCCATAATTTAATATCGGAATATTATTTAGAAAGTACTGCTTTCTGAAAAAGTTACTATTATTTTGCGTCTCCCGTTTTTTGTTTCTTTACTACTTTTTATTTTTTATTTGTCAAGAAACTTCAAAGACTAAAGCCTCATTACCGACTGAAGATACCACAACAGAAAATAGCATTCAGGCGAGAAAGTTTAGACTTAGGAATGACAAATTATGCAAATCAAAAGTTGGATAGTGCTTTTTATTTTTATAACCGTTCCAAAATTTTATCTGAGTTAGAAAACGATAGTCTAATAATTGTCTATAATTTAGTTCAAATGGCTGTTATTCAAGAGGTTTTTGGGGATTATGTAGGGAGCGAAAAAAATCTAATCGAAGTCTTGCCTTACTCACAAGGGAATTTACTTTATCAAGCATCGGCGTTTAATCAGTTGGGGATTTCATCTAAACAACTTTTTAATTATGAGGACGCCTCGTATTATTATGACAAAGCTTGGATATATCGCGAAAGAATACGCATCGTGCTGCAGTTGATGCAGATGCAGCCTCTATGTTGTTTTCTAAATTACTAATATGCGATTAAGTGGGTCACATTGATCAAATGATTAAAAAAACAGCACAAGATCAGCTTTTATCTCCTAATCTACCACCGGATGATTTTCTTAAATTGCGCAAAAGAACGGGTGTTTATTATTTTTATAATGCAGTGAAAACAGTTATTTATGTTGGAAAAGCGGTTAATTTTAAAAAACGAGTAGCTTCTCATTTCGCTTGCAAGAATATAAGTTTACAAAGACAAAATTTTTCACGAGAAATTTGTAGTGTATCATTTGAAATTTGTGCTACGCAATTAATGGCACTAGTAGTAGAATGTGTAGAAATCAAAAAACTATTGACAGCATACAATCGTGCGCTCAAACGCTTTATGCTTAAACATGGTCTTTACCAAAGTGAAGATAGAAATGGGTATTAGATTCAATTAATTAAAACAAGGTACTGTGAAATTTTATTGCTTTATTGTGCATTTTACCTAAAAACACACAAAAGTAATATCTCCATTAGAAATTTAAACTAAATATTATCTTTTTGCCTTGCTGTAATTGTTGATTAACCAGTTGGGTGCAATTATTTTGAAGTAAAATAAAGTGATTAGATATTGGTCAAGACGCTGATTTTTAGTGTCGTGATGTCGACAAACAACCCAATATCTAAGTTAATATAGTAAAAAATTATTTTAGAGTTTTAGAAGTTATTACTTCTTTTAATATTGTTTAAAATATAGAAATTCGAGCTGGAAGAAGATTTAAAATATCTGATCTAGAAATAGTTGCATTGAGCCTAACTTCTGAAGATATGTCTATTGATGGTGAAAATTCATTTTTTAATCAATTACAAAAAGGAGAAATTCCTAATTTAATGAAGCGAAGTCAATACAATAAAAGGAGAAAAAAGTTATTCCATTTTACTGAAAAACTCAGACAACATTTGTACTCAAAATTTATTTAATTTGAAAACTATTTTACAGTATCCAGTATGACACTTGAGATTTGTAAAATGGCTAGACATAACAGAATAAAAATATGTAAAGATGACTTTCACACTGCGCCTGATAAAGGTTTTTGTGCATCACAAAATACTTGGTTTTATGGTTATAAAATTCATGAAGTTTGTAGTATTTCAGGAGTTTTTCAATCAATAGATATTACAAAAGCAATTGTTCACGATGTACATTTGTTAAAAGATTTAAAATATCAATTATCTAATTGTGTGCTACTGGGGGACAGAGGTTATTTGTCTGCAGCACAACAATTAGACTTGTTTGAAAGTGCAAATATCAAATTGGAAACATCATTGAGAAAAAATCAAAAAGGATATAAAAAACAACCAAATATCGATAGAAAATCAAGAAAAAGGATTGAAACTTTATTTTCTCAATTGTGCGACCAATTTATGATTAGAAGAAATTATCCGAAATCTTTTAAAGGTTTTAAAACAAGAATTTTGGCTAAAATAGCAGCGTTAACTTTGGTACAATTCATCAATAATTTTTTTTTGATTGAACAATTAATAATATTAAAACACAAATAATTTAATTAGACACTACGGGTTACATAACACTTTTTTAATTAGTCAGTTGATAACCCCATTTTTGAAATCCACTGTTCCTCTATTCCCCAATTTTTATTAGGTAATGCACCTGTTTCAATGATTAGGGTTCCGCCATTAATGATCTCTTCCTGCGTCAACCAATTCCTAAATAATGCCTGACCATTTAAACGAACCGATTGAATATAAAAGTGATCTTTATTGTAATTACTAACTTTGATGTGAAATGATTTTCCGTTTTCCAAATTTAATTTTACGTTCTTAAAGATCGGAGCGGTTAAGTAATATATCGGGCTTCCAATATTTGCCGGAGACAAACTTATACTTCGCATAACAAACCAGGAGGACATCGTACCGGCATCATCATCCATAGTGCGTACATAGGCTTGAGGTTCGTTCTTATAGATCCTTCCAATGTAGGAATCAACGCCTTTACTGTTTTCATTAAAATAAGCCTGAACGACCGTATCCAACATAATATTCCGAAACAGTTTTTGTGATTTCCAAGGTTGGGAACTCGCATTATACAGGCCCGGAACTTGTAAATCTGGCTGATTCGCATGGTTGTAATTGTCCTCAGCAAAAAACTGATCCAATTGCTTTAAAAAAGAAACTTCTCCACCTGTTAATTTTTTGAGACCTGACACATCAAAAGGAACAAACCAGCGATATTGCCAGACCGTACCTTGATACATGCCACGCGCAGGCATTTTATCGATATCTTTCAGCGACAAATCAGCGAAATCTTTTTCCCAATAGCGTTTATAGCCTAACGCTTTATTCAAATACTTGGCACTCAATAAGGAGTCTTTGGTAATCTTCAGGATTTCCGAAAGCGCCCAACTGTCGTAAGAAGATTCCAAAGCCTTGTCAGGTGTGTTGTATTCCAATCGATCCACTTCTGCGATTAGGGAATCTTTTATGGTGTTAAAATCTACCGGATATCCTTTTTTATACCCGTCTAATAAAACCACAATCGCGTGTTCTGTGCGCACTGTGGGTGAGGATTCGTGCTTTGTTGCCCAATTATTTTTCCCATACGGATACAAATTTGCAATAGATTTTACTATGGGTCCAAAACGTTCCGGATAAGCCAATGAAAGCATGGGCAATTGCTCGCGATAATTATCCCAAATAGCCCAGCCATTGTATACAGGGCTGTTGGATTTTTGAATGGAACCGTCAATCGCCTTGTAAGTGCCGTCCGTTTCTGAAACTAAAAACGGCGCTTGTAATCCTCGGTACAAAAGTGAATAAAACAATTCTTCCCGATCTTTTTCGCCATCAACTTCTATTCTATTTAAATGATCGTTCCACTCTGCAGTTGTTTGCACAGCTAAATCCTGTATCGGCATCGTTTCTATTTTTCCTTTGGCGAAAGCCGTACTCACAGAGGAAAAACCGACACGAACGACCATTTCCTTGTCATCTGCATTAGCTTCAACACGATACTGATGATCGGCAATTTTTGTTATTGTTCCCAAATTAGAGAATTCCAGCACATAATAAATGCGATATATTCCCTTATCACAAGTGGTTTGGGTATCGATCCAGCCACTGATGTTTTTTGTTCCAATTACATGCTCTTCGGCTACAAATCGATTTACAAAAGCGTGCGATAAATCAATATGCAGCCCCGCTCCCTTCCGCGGAAATTGATAATGATGCATTCCAAAATTATGTTTCACACTCATTTGAGCCTGAATTCCATTTTCGAATGCTACCTGATAAAAACCCGGTGAAGCTGATTCTTGTTTTTTTAGCAATAACGTATTGGAATCATTACCCAAAATTGGTTTGATTAATAAATTTCCTCCACTTCCCAAACAACCCACTCCTTCGATACGGCTATGGGTAAATCCCAAAAATTCTTTGGCCAGATGCTCGTAACCAGAATGAATATGTGGATAAGTTTGCGGGCCTATACTCATCATATTGAAGGGAGAAGAAGCAGATGGAGACATTTGTCCGTGATCGCCAGAAGTACCTAAAAAGACATTTACTTTTTCTACTGGCGATGATGCCAAATTAGCACTATTATTTTTTAAAGACTGGCAAGCTACTGTAACGATTGCTAATCCTAAAACTAATATTTTTTTCATAATATATATTTATGGATCCAATGGATCAATTGGATTTTGATGCAAGGATTCCGCATTGGGTAGAAATTCTATCGCAGTCGAATTTAATCTTTTTAAAATAACTGCGGGCAAATAACCCAATTCTTCCATACAACGCGCATTAAAATTTGCATTTCCCACATAATTACTATGGTTACTATTTGTAACGACGATACTTTTTTTGTCAAGCGGCATTTGATATGCAATCATTAATCTGGCTGCATTACGCAAATTAGTTGTGGTATGTCTCGCAAAAGGATCAATAAGAATATTTTCTTCGGAAATATGATGCACGTCCATCAGTTCTTTTTTCATTTCGATCGCTTCACAAAAAGTAGCTCTAAATGGATGAGTATGACCTCCGGAAACAATAATTAAAGGAGCTTTCTTGGCTTCATATTCCAGCACACCCAATTGCAGATTTAGTTTTCCAATGGCGGACAATCGGTCTTGATAATTTTCCGGTCCGTTACCCAAAATTAAAACAGAAGCGTAATCAAAAGCATCAAAATCAATTTTTTTTATATGGGCAATTGTCTTCTTATTCTCCTTTTCTTCCAAAGGTTCGTAGCGAGCCACTTCATCTCGATGGTTCATATACAAAAGCGACAAACTGAATTCCAGACTTTCCTGAAAAAACAGCGTATTTCCTTTCGGCTTCTTATTGTGAAGAAAATCAGACCACAAAAAAACAGATCCTTTGTAAAATTCAGACCGTACATCATAAGAAACCGAATCCATTTTAGCATATTGCGGGGCTTCCCCAAGACCATATACCTTCATGATACGATTCATTCCCTGAGCACAAAGTTGCCATGCTTTTAGTAATAATTCCGTATTGGTACTGTTTTTAAAATTCTCGTATTTCCCAGAATTACGCAAATTATTTTTTACAAAATCTTGAAGTACCTTTTCGTCTTTCATCAAAATTTGAAGTTCCTCATCAATATTTTTGAGTTCTTTTTCTTCAAATTGATACCCATTGATTAAGCAGGAAAGACTGTCTTTGCAAGACGTTAGTTTGTTTCCAATCTCTTGCTGATGATTCTCAAAAATTGTTTTGAAAACACTATTCTTTTCTAGCAGTTGACTAACGGCTTTATCGTTTTGAATAGCAGTCAACAAATAAAAATTCTTGTCCTGAATCACCGAACCCGATTTAGAAGAGGGATAATCTAGTCCAAATCCTTTTTCTTTTTGGCTGTAGCCTGAAATATAAATAAGCGCAAGTAACAGGTAAATTATTTTTCTCATCTTTTTTAATAAAAAATTGGGCAATCTTTTTAATTGCCCAATTTATTTTAATTTTTTAAAAGCCTTTATTTTGGGTTACTGTACCTATTGGCAATGCATCAATGTAGCGCTGTGGTATCGGAAAATATTCGTTTTTCCCTTTGGTAAACACAGCATTTGTCAAATGCGTTCTTCTTGTTTTCTCTACGGTTAGATACTTATTTAGAACAGTATCTGCTTCTCCCCATCGAACCAAATTAAAGAAACGGTGGCCTTCCATAGCCAATTCTAAACGGGTTTCTAAATGTACCGCTGCTCTTGCAGCAATTTTATCGGTCCAAATAATGTTATACGGTTTAACATTGTAATTTGCAGCATTTGCGCTTCCATCTAATGTTTTTACATAAGCAGAATTAGCGGCACGATTCCGAATTTGATTCACTAAAATTCGCGCATCATCTATTTTTCCAATTTCTACAACGGCCTCTGCTCTCCATAAAACAACCTCAGCATATCTAATAATATAGTAGTTCAGAGCATTTACATAAGGCCAAACAGTAACGTGAAAAGCAGATTTAGCAGAAACAATTCGCTTTTTAGGAGCAAAGGCACCATACGTTGCCAAATCTCTTGCCCAGCTGTCTTGGTATAAAATGCCTAAATCCTTATAAGGGATTCCCGGACGTCCTATTGTAACATCGATACGTGGATCTACATTATCACTAGATACAACGTTGATGTTGTTTTCCAATGGCAAACCGTTAGCATCGGTTTTAAAGGCATTCACCAGATTCTGTGTAGGACGGTGAAAACCATATTGAGAATAAAATGGACCTCCTGGCGCCGATAAACGATCTCCAATACTTCCGTTGTACGAACTAGGTTGACCATCTTTTACAGAATGTTGAATAGCAAAAATGACTTCCTTATTATTATCATTTTCTGGTAAAAATATTTGCTGAAAATCAGCTAGTAAGCCATAATTACTAGTCATTATTTCAGCAGTAGCGTCGTAAGCCAATTGCCATTTGTTTTGAAAAACATAACATTTAGCCAAATAAGCTTTAGCCGCAATTTTGGTTGGTCGTCCCAACTCTGTTTGTGTAACTGGCAAATCGGCATTAGCCAATTGAAAATCATTCTCGATTTTAGTCCATAATTCATCTGAGCTGAAAGTCGTATTGGATTTGGCATAATCAGCCACTGAAGATGCCGTTTCATCAATATACGGAATGCGATTGTATATTTTTTTTAACTCAAAATAAAAATGACCTCTTAAGAATCGCAATTCTGCCATTCGTTTGACTTTCAAACTGGCTTCAAATTCAGACGAGGCATGTAATAAACGCATGGCTTCATTTGCCCGTTTCACCCCTTCGTAAAGTGCCACCCATTTACGTTCTATATCCAGCGTCGTTGAATTTTCGTTGTAAATTTCCATTTGGTGAATATTGTTCTGATCTCCAGTTCCACCACCGCCTTTGTAACTGTCGTCCGAAGTGACATCTCCAAAACTCCAATTCGAACTTGGTGAATTAAGGGCATTTGAGGCTCCGTCAATTTGTCCGTTTAAAACGCTGTACGCTGATATAATGGCGCGTTCTACATTAGCCGGCTTCGTCATTTCGGAAGGATCAACTTCACCGTATGTAACTTCTTCTAAAAATGTATCAGAACAAGAACTCATTTGAAGTCCTAAAACCAGAAAAGCTACTATTTTTATTGTGTTTTTTATTCGCATCGTTTTTAAATTTAAAAGTTTAAATTACAGCCAAAAGTAAATGTTCGTGAAGTGGGATAAATTCCTCTATCGATACCGATATCTAGATTTCGGTTGCTTGAAGAATAACTTTGCAGCCCAATTTGTGGTGTCAAACCGCTATATTTGGTAATCGTAAATACATTACTCGCCTGTCCATACAAACGTAATTTCATTCCGGCTAGAACTTCTGGAGCAAAAGTATAACCCATTTGTAAATTGTTTAGTTTAAAATACGAACCATCTTCTACATAATACGAAGAAGGTCGAATGTTGTTATTTCTGTCATCTAAAGACAATCTTGGAATAGAAGAATTAGGATTGTCAATCGTCCAGGCGCCTAATAATGCACTATCTTTATTGTAAGCAGCCTGATTAAAGAAATTAGTTTTGTATTTTGTTAGATTATAAATATCGTTTCCAAAACTTCCGTTAAAAAACATTCCTAAATCAAACTGTTTGTATTTCAAATTGATATTAAAACCCAACATGATATCTGGATGAGGAGAACCAATAAAAGCTCTGTCATTATTGTTAATTACTCCATCACCATTTACATCTTTAAATTTAAGATCTCCTGCTTGCGCATTGGGCTGCATCCCATAATCGGCAATTTCTTGTTGACTGCGAAATAAGCCTTCGGAAACAAATCCATAAAAAGATCCAATAGGTTGTCCAACGGCACTTCTGGATATTTCCTGACCAAAATTTACTGTATGCAAGGAAGAACTAGGAATTCCTAAATAGGCAACACTATTCAAAGTGGTCAATTCATTTTTGTATCCCGTCAAATTTAAAGAAAGATCATAGGAGAAATCACTAATTTTATCGGCATAGTTTAAATCCAATTCAAAACCGCGGTTTTTCATTTGCCCGTCATTAATCCATTGTCCGTCATTTGTACCTCCATTAGTTAATGGAATTACATTATAGACCAGAATATCATTGGTCTCTTTGTTGTAATATTCTGCCGTAACATTTAATTTATTATTAAAAAAACCAAGATCCAACCCAATTGTTTTTTGAGTAGTAGTTTCCCAAGATAAATTAGCATTTGAAACTCGCGTTTGTGTTAATCCTGTTGAAATCACATTTTGACCTCCAATGGCATAATCAGAATAATTATTGTTATTGGAATAACTATCAACCGTAGAATAGGAAGGCAATTGTTGATTCCCAGTTTGTCCCCAACTGGCACGAAGTAAAAATGAAGTAAACGTATCTCCAAAATCAAAAAATTCTTCCTTATCTAATCTCCATCCCCCAGAAACTGCCGGAAAAGTGCCCCAGTTGTTATTGGCTAATCTTGAAGTTCCATCCCTTCTAACGGTAGCACTTACAATATATTTTTGATTGAAATTGTAATTTACCCGACCAAAATAGGAGTTCAAAGCCCATTCATTTGCAGTTCCCGTGTTTAACTGATTTTCAGTTCCGTAACTTAAGTATCTGAAATTTGGATCTTCATACAGGAAATTTTGGCGAGAAGCACCAAAACCTTCATAATAATATTTTATCGCTTCTTGCCCTAAAAGAACATCCAGATTGTGTTGACCAAATTGTTTTTGATAATTTAAAGTATTGGATATCGTAAGTTGATAATTAAAATTGTTGCTTGTCGTTAACGCATTTTTTACATTTTGCGAAAGAATCTCATTAAAAACAGGTGAAAAATCTCTGTAATTAAAATTTTGAAAGTCCAGTCCCAAAGAAGTTTTAAAAGTAAAATCACTAATTTTTACACTGGCAAATACATTCCCTAAAGCCTGAATTCGCTTTTGGTTATTGTCTTTGGCCCGCGTTAAACTTCCTAATGGATTCGAAATATCATTGATTGGGTTACCCGCAAAATTTCCGTTTATATCATACACCGGAACAATCGAAGGAAACTGTAGAGCATTGTAAACAATACTTCCCAAAGAGCTATTAGTTCCTGTTGCAACTTGCTCGGAATAAGAAGCCGTAAAGTTTTCGCCAATAGTCAGAAAATCTTTTACTTTATAACTAGAATTAAATCGCGCAGAAAAACGCTCAAATCCAGTGTGCTTTATAATTCCTTCCTGATTAAAATATCCAAGTGTAAAAGCATGTTGACTTTTTTCATCTCCTTTTGACAGCGATAAATTATAGGAATGAACCGCTGCAGGTCGCATGATTTCATCAATCCATTTTACATCACCACTGGGAATCGTATTGGCAGCGTTAAGAAAAGCTGGAATTGTTGGTGCGTTGGGATTACTACCATAAACACCACTAGCTGGTATTTTATTATCATTTTTAGTTGCTTGCCAAAGTAAATCTCCATACTGTTGCGCATTCAACATCGTAGGTAAATTAAAGGCTGATTGAACACCGGAATACCCATCAAATTGTATTTCAGTTTTACCACTTTTCCCTCCTTTTTTAGTGGTTAGTACGACAACTCCATTAGCGGCACGAGAACCATAAATTGAAGACGAAGCAGCATCCTTTAATACTTGAAGCGTTGCTATATCGGCTGGATTGATCCCATTTAAACCATTGGAAGCAGGGACCCCATCAATAATTATTAACGGATCATTATTGTTAATGGTGCTAAACCCGCGTACCCGTATAGACGAACCTCCTCCAGGGCTATTGTCACTCATGATTTGAACTCCGGGCAAACGACCTTCCAGCATTTCAGTTACATTCGCTTTAGGCTGTGATACAATCTCTTTCATTTTTACCGAAGAGACTGAGCCGGTCACATTTCTTCGTTGTTCTGTACCATAACCCACTACTACAACTTCGTCTAATTGAGAAGCCGATTCAAAAAGCATGACTTTTATTTCTGTCTGGTTTTCAATATTGATTTCTTTAGTCTCAAATCCGATATAACTAATCGACAAAATCGTTGTATTTGCAGGAACATTAATCGTGAATTTCCCGTCAAAATCAGTGCTTGTCGCTATAGTTGTTCCTGCTACAAATACAGAAGCTCCGGGAATAGGCAAATTAGATTCATCTAAAACCGCACCAGTGATTTTTCGGTTTTCCTGATTCTTTTTTGCAGTGCTTTTTGGAGTAATCTCAATCAATTCTTTTACCAAAACACCGTTTTTAGTGATCTTAAAATCAAGACTCACTTTGGTTTTTAAAACCGCTAATACTTGATTTAAATCTTGATTATATATGGAAATAGAAATTTTCTTTTGAAGAAAATTTTGGTCTGACATATATATAAACTTATTGTTTATCTGCTGTTCTATAAGAGTGAAAATTTGCTTTACAGAAGCGTCTTTTAAGTTTAAATTGATCTTTTCTTTTTTAGCTCTATTTTCTTCGACAATACTTGTTTTCGAAGTTTTTGAATAAGTGACCCCAACACCAAATAGTAGTAATAAGGATAAGGTTAGTATAATTTTTTGTTTCATTTTATGTATAATTATTTATTATTGTTTTTAACAAACTAAAACTGGTCTTAAAAAAATCAGTTTTTTCAACTAATTATTAGATAGAGTTTAACAAGCCTCTCTTTTTATAGGATTCCAAAGCTTTACTAATGTATTTAAGCGCAATAGCTATATGATTTTCAACCGTTTTAGGAGCGACGTTTAAAATTTCCGCAATTTCTTTATATTTTAAACCATCAATTCTGCTGAGTTCAAAAGCCTGACGCGATTTTTTAGGAATAATATCTAATATTTCACGTATCAAATTGGTATTTATTTCTTTTTGTTCATTTTCAATAATCTCTTGTTCCCTACTAGGCGAAAACATAAAATTTATAGTTTTTTCTTCGTCAATTTGTTGGTAAAACTTTTCTGATTTCCGTACTGTTTTTAAACTGTTTTTTACTATTACATAGATATAAGATTTAGGGTTTTTAATTTTATCAAGAATATTTCTGTTGGTCCACAACTGAATAAAAATATCAGCGACTTTTTCTTCGACAAGACAAGGGTTCGATTCATAATTAGATCCAAAACGACACAAAGGAGTATAATATCTATTAAAGAAAAGTTGCATCGCCTCATATTGTCCATTCTGAATTTGCTGAAATAAATAATCGTCGGAAAAGCATTCACTACTGCCCATTTTTGTTTGATTAATTTTCATGGCTCTTACTTATCTCAATGTTATTTTTAATGGTTTTTTTAATACTCACATCTGAAATAAACTCTAGAGAAGTTATAAATTCATCAATGGTCTGGTTTTTAAAAGCACCTTTTATACGCTTATTTGCAATGAAAACGTCCTTGATAATAAAATTTACTCCATAAAATTGATTGATTTTTGGGAGTGCATCTTCGAATTTCTCATCGTCCAGAAAGAGTATATTGTCTTTCCATGCAGCAACCTTATTAACGTCAAAGTTCCTTTTGATAACGGCTTTGGTTTTGGCATTCCAAACCAATTCTTCATTTGGTAAAAGGTTAATTTCATCCTTACTTTCTTTGAGAACTATATTTACCTTTCCTTTTGCTAAAGAAACCGTTTGATCAATGGTATTGCTGTTAATATTAAACTCGGTTCCTAAAACTTTCACATTAAAATCATTAGTATGGACAATGAAAGGGGAATCACTATTTTTTGTCACTTTAAAAAAAGCTTCTCCTTTTAACCAAATACCTCTTTGTTCCCTAAAATCGTTGAAATATTTTACTTCACTGCCCGAATTTAAAATAACAGTACTGCTATCCGGTAAAATAAAAGTAAGCCGCTGACCTTTCGGTGCGATTCTATGATTAGTATATTCAGATTTTGTCATTCCAATGAAATAAAAGCCCAGACAAAAAACCAAAAGGAAAGCCATCGAGAGTACTACCTTATTTTTTTTGGAAATATTTACGGATTTATGTTTTTCTGGTTTATTATATTGATTCAGTATTTTTTCAAAGGAAATCGTTTGTTTTGGCAATTCACTATTAGGATAACTAATCCAAATGGTTTGAAAATTTTCAAAAATAGCAAGGAGATCATCATCTAAAGACAATTCAATTTCAAATACGGATCGCTCTGCTTTTGACATTTCATTGGCAAGATACCGCACACATTTTTTTTCCTTCTGACTAACATTCAGCATAAATATTTCCCTTTACTTATAGGAGTCAAAATAAGAGAAATACCCCTAGTTTTCAATACCATCAAATCAACTCGATATTGTTAATGAATCGTTAAAGTGTTTAGTCAGGTTGATTTTTACACCCTTACTCAAGATGTTGTAGCCTATTCGATTTGGTATAAAAATCAATCTTATTGAAAGGATAATTGAATTTAAAAGTGATTTAGCCTGAATAACAAAGTATTTTCATAGGTTAACTTGAGGCGAAGGCTAAGCATCGATTTTCCCTAACCATAAAATTTACTATTGGGAATAAAAAAAGGGAAAGACTACTTATTGACGTAGAGACAGAACAACGTAATGTTAGGAGGATGAAATTATTAATACCTTTCAAATGTGTTTACTTATTTCGGAAAAGTTGAATAGGAAAAGTGATCGTTTTGGAAAGTTTAAGGAATGTATTTATCACTTGATTATTAATTTATCCAAAATCATATAGAAATATTAACTACAGTTTCAATCATGATGATGCAAAAAAGCTATTTTTGATACTTAAATTTTATCACTGGCTTTATAAAGAGTAAAGAAACTAAGTTGTTTTGATAAAGTTCCTCAATCTAATTCCGCACTCTCAAAAATTATTTTAGATAATTTGGAAATATTTTAACGTAAAAAAACCTTTAAACAGTTGTTGTTTAAGGGTCTGTTTTGGTAGGCGACCGAGATTTGAACTCGGGACCTCAAAGTTATGAATTTGATATTTTTACCAAATAAATACCTAGTTATATGCTGTTACAGGACTTGAAAACTAAGTAATCGTTTACGGATTCGTGCACGGTTAATATTAAAATTTTAGTTAAATTAATAAAAATCAATTAATGTTAATTTGTTTATTTTAACAATTTATTTTTAGGATGAAAATATTGATTGAAAAGTAAAATTTGGGGTAATCCGAGGTGGATTTTACATAAAGAAGAAGATCTTGAATTCTGTAAAAATTGATTGTAATAAGACGGAATTATGCAATATTTATGCTATGGTTCATACCATGAAACAAGTTTAAAGGTATGAACTATAGCGGAACTATCCAAATTTATTTTAAAAATGTCCAGTTTTTTGTAAAATAAACTGGACAAATTATTTATATTTGCAGTATTAATAATTTATGAAAACATCTGAATATATATCGTTTACAATAGATAGGCTCCCTAAAGGATATGTATTCACCTATGCAGACTTTGTTACTGAGGTGAGTAAAAAAGAAGCAGTCATTAAAACACTCAATAGAATGGCTGAATCGGGAAAAATAGCTAAACTTTCTAAGGGAAAATATTATAAACCTGAAAATACTCCTTTTGGTAAATTGGAGCCTAATCAAGCTCAAACTGTGAAGGACTTGATGGAAAATGATGGTAAAATAACGGGATACTTAACGGGGTTTAGTATTTATAATCAGTTAGGTCTTACTACCCAAGTTAGCAATACCATCCAAATAGGAAAAAATGAAGTTCGCTCTGCCTTTAAACGAGAACGTTATACAATTTCATTTGTCAAACAAAAAAATACAATTACCAAAGAGAATATTCCTTTGCTGCAATTGTTGGATGCCATTCGTTATATAAGAAAAATTCCTGATAGTAATCTTGAATTTTCTTGTAAACGATTATTAGCTATTATTAAAGATTTATCTGATAAAGACAAAACCACAATGGTGCGTTTAGCTCTTAAATATCCACCAGCGGCAAAAGCACTTTTAGGAGCGATGTTGGATGAATTGAATGAAAGTACTTTTGCGGATCTACTTTACAAGACATTAAACCCTATCACTAAGTATAAATTATCAGTTAATAAAATATTGAGTCAAACTGAAAAATGGAATATTATATGAAACTACACGAAAATAAACAACTTTTCAGGCAGGCGGTGCAGTTTACAAGTCAACAAATGAATATTCCAGAAATATATGTTGAAAAAGATTACTGGGTTACCTTTGCTTTGCATACTATTTTTCATGATGAAATTGGTAAACACACCATATTTAAAGGCGGAACTGCACTTTCAAAATGTTTTAATCTGATAGAACGATTTTCGGAGGATATAGATCTTGTTGTATTGAGACATGATGGAGAAACTAATAATAAGCTAACGAATAAAATTAAGAAAATTAGTGAAGTTATAAATGCAGTATTACCAGAAGTTGTGGTAGACGAAGTAACTCATAAAATGGGAATGAACCGGAAAACGGCACATACTTATGCAAAAGAATTTAAGGGTAATTATGGACAAGTAAGAGATGTAATCATTATCGAGGCTACTTGGCTAGGATATTTTGAACCTTATACGAGAAGGAATGTCAATTCCTATATAGGGAATATGATGATTAATAATGGTCAAACTGAAATTGCTAAACAAAACGGATTACTGCCTTTTGAAGTATTGGTATTAGAATCTGTGAGGACTCTTTGTGAAAAAATAATGAGCCTTGTTCGGTTTTCCTACACGGAATACCCTATTGAAGATTTAAAGAAAAAGATAAGACATGCTTATGACTTACATCAATTATTACAGCAAAAAGAATTGGTTGATTTTTTTTATTCACCGGAATTCGAAAAAATGTTATTGACCGTAGCCAATGACGATGTAATAAGTTTTAAAAACAACAATAAATGGTTAGAGAATCATCCTGTTGATTCGCTTGTTTTTAAAGAATTGGATACGGTTTGGGATGAGTTAAAAGTAACTTATACGACTGATTTTAAAAATTTGGTTTATGGAGACTTACCAAAAGAAGAAGCTGTTCTCGCTACTTTGAAAATAATAAAAGAGCGGTTGATAATAATAACTTGGAATATTACAGTCTAAAAAAAATAGTGGTATTACAAGAAAAACAACTCCATATGAAAATAATAAATTTCAATATCGAAAGATTACTGATTTTATCAAAATTAAAGCCTATTATTCAATTGATAAAAAGTTATGATGCTGATCTTATTGTTTTGACTGAAACTAATTCAACGTTAATTGATTTGGGGGAGGATTATTTTGAATATCATACAACTCCTTTGACAAGGAATCAAGACAAGGTCAATTTTTATAGAGAAGGAGAAAACAGGGTTAGTATTTACTCAAAGTACCCAATAAAAAGCATAATCCAAACCATAGATGAATTTACATGTTTAGCGATAGAAATTGAGACTGATTTTGGGGAGTTAATTGTCTATGGAACTATAATTGGAATTTTCGGTTATAGTGGAGATAAAGACCGCTTCGTTAAAGATTTTAGTAAACAACAATCAGATTTTAATAAAATTTTCGGCAATAAAAATGTTTGTATTGTAGGCGATTTAAACATTTCGCTTTCGGGTTGGATATATCCAAGTAGAAAGTACCGTGATAAACTAAATACCTTAATTGAAGAATTTGATATGGATAGGTCAACAGGAAATTTAAAGGACAATATTGATCATATTTTAATGTCAAAAAAGTTTATTGGAAATAGAGGTATTAAAGTGGAAATGTTTAATGTAGATAAGAAGTTAAGTGATCATTTTGGTATATGTATGACTATAAATAAATAATCAAAAAGATTTGATTAACATCTTATCAATCAATGTTCATCTCATTATGTTCATTATCCAATAAATCAAAAGTTTTAATAAGGTTAATAATTGCAGGATTAATTTTCGCTAATCTATTAACTTCAATTTCTGTTTTAGTGAGTTGTTTTTGAACTTTAATAGAATTGTTCGTTCTGCTTTCAAGATAAATATCAGCTAAATCTGTTCCAACTGAAACATCTTTATCCTCAATATAACGACTGCTTCTAATTTTAAAACCTTCTTTTTGTAGTTCTAATGCTATTTTGTTCCAATCATCATATTCTGATTTATCTGGATAAGCCAAAATAGGGTGGTTTTTTAAAGGTAAAAGCATTTCTTTTTTAAAATTACTTTTGCTGCCTGTTGCCATCCAAATATAATCTGGCAAGAATAAGCTCATAATCAAAGCCGTCTTTTCTGACTCTACTATGGCAATTCCCTTTTTTGGTGATTCATTGATTAAATGCAGCCCAAATAAGCATTGTTGTAAAACATAATCCTCTAATTTTAAAAGTTTATGAACCCAGTGAATATGGTTGAAAGGTGTTTTTACTCTTTTGCCTGTTTTAATATTAAAAAGCATCACTTTTCCTGTCATTATTTTATTTTGAGGATCGATTTGCCAAAAAATTGTTGAACCAAGCCAATGCTTTGATGTTCCTAGTCTGTATTTCAGAATAACCGACTGAACTGCTTCTTCTGAAAAATAAATTTTCAAAAATTGAATCAAATTATTTTCATTAAAATTCCTGCTGCATAAAACCAATAAATCAGATTGTAAAGTAGAGGCTTGTCTTGTGATTATTGGTTTTATAAATTCTGAAATCACACAATTTTTATTAGGGTATTGATGATGCTTACAGCTGCTATCATTGTCACATCGACCGGATCCATCTTCTAAATACGCATTACTTTCATTGTCGACATATTTCACATATTTTTTTTTACTACAATTTGGGCAAATAAATTTTTTACTGGATTTATCAAGAGAATATTTATACATTTTTTTATTTTATTTTTTAATTCGTAACACTCGTAATTTTCGTAGAGGTTGCGAACATTACGAGTGTTACGAGTTTTTAACTTTACTAAAACAAGTTTCAATCAATCGTAACATCATTTCTTTTTCTGAAATTTTTTTTGGGAGCTCATCTGAAAGCAATTCTTCTAAGTCAAATTTTTTCATGTGGGGATCTATCATATCAAATAGCAATTCACGCTCGTTTTCAGGGAGCGCCATTATTATTTGATATGCTAGATTTGCGGTCATTAATTATTTTCTATTTTTTTTAAAATATTTCGAACAGTTCCTTCACTGATTCCCAGTTTTTCAGCAATCTGTGTGTTAGGAAGACCTTGTTTTATCAGTTCTAAAATTTCATTTAATCGATCCTCATTATTTCGGGGTTTTAAATGGTCTAATTCATTCTCATAACCCATAAAAACAAATTTTAAGAAGTTGGTCTCTTTTTCAATTTTGCACACAATAACATTGTTGGTGTCGTATATCATTTCTGTATTTCGTTGTTTAATTTGCTTGATATAGCGCAATCCTGTTTCTTGTGCGCTTTCGCCTATAGCAAAGCAGCTGTCGCAAAAGTTCATTAGCATCTTGCTTCCAGATAAGTCATTTTTAGTTAAAGGTTTGGAGGCATCACGTTTTGGAGTATGTGCTAAGACTAATATTGATAAATTGTATTTTTTCTTTATACTATTTAAAAATTTCATTAAAGGCAAAGCATCTTTCGCTTTTTCGGTTTCTGTTTTTAAATACGTTAAATTGTCTATAACAATAATTTTGGTATCATTTTCTATTGCAGCTAGTTCTAAGGAATGACATAGAAACGCATCAAAATCTTTAAACCCCGCAGGAATTTCTTGTTCAGGATTTATTTCAACTCGCAATAAATTTGGGCTGAACACATAATGTTCAGAAAATTGATTAGAATATCTGTTTTCTACTTGTTTATCTGATAGCTCAAAATCAAAATACAATACTTTTTGAGCTTGTATCTCCATTTTGAAACCTTCAATACTAATTCCTTTACTTAATGCATTAGACAATTGAAGGGCCAAAATTGATTTTCCTAAGTTGGTGTCAGCAAATAAAATACAGATTTCGTTTTCATACCAAAACTCACTGAAGAGCATTTCAGGTATTGGACGATTTTTTGCATCATCGATCCAGTCATTCATTGGTTTTATGTTGAAGCAATTGCTAGCAGAAGTATTGTTTACCTTTATATTTTTAGAATTAATTTTTAAATCGGCTTCAAGTTCTGACTTCAATACTGCTGTATGATTTGATATATCTATGATTTTTGTGTTCATTTTGGTTGTTTTTTTATTGTATTACAGATTGTATGACAAAACGTAATACACTTTGTCATACAATCTGTAATACAAAGTCTATTGCAATTAGATTCTATTTTCAAACACTCTGTTATTGATATAGTCCCTTAAGATTACATAGTCAAAAGCATCGTTTGAATACAATTCACAAAATCGAAACTGATTGTTTCCGGTACCAAATTCACTTATTAATCTTAGGATATCCAGAAGTACTTTTTCGAATTCTCGCTTTAGATCATTTGGAAAGCGATCATTCTTAATGACCTCTAGTACAATTTTTTTTAGATCCTCCAAATCATTTTTTAATCCCCAGTTAATAGGATCTCTACTTTTTTCATATATCCAAGAGATTAGATAGATAAATTCGTTTGAATTTGGAAAGTTGTTATCGAATAAGGTTTGATTATCAACTTCTTCACTTTGGAGTTCCACACTATATGTCGATAAAATGTCTCTGACATTGTCAGATAACGATATACCTTTTTGATCTGAGTCATCGATTAGTGTATTCCTCAATTTTTCAGGAATACGCACGTTTAAAATATCGGATTTCATAATTATCGTTTTTGGTTTAGATAATTAAGAATGTCAATTTTCTTGAATCGAATGGTTCTTTTGTGTCGAGTGTAGGGTAGGGTACCGTCCTTTCTCAATTTCCAAAGCGTGACTTCGGAGCAACGTAAAATTTGGCAAGTTTCCTTTACTGAAACCCTTTCCTCTATTAATAAAGGAATTTCTGCTTTGCTACCGCTATGATTTTCTAAGAAAAGAAGTACTCTTTGTTGAAGAGTTTTGAGTTCTTTAACCTCTGATTGGAGGGCTTTGAATGATTGTAAAAATTGCTGTGTGTTCATTTTTTTGTTTATTAGTTTAATTAATTTGTATTAAATTTTATTTACAAATATTTCTAATAAACAAATGCTTAAACAAAAAAACCAGTCTGAAACTCCCTGTATTCAGGGAGTTTCAGACTGGTTCAGACAGAGAACGGAAAAAATCATGTTTTACAAAATATCTTTAAATGTTTTTATGAATGATGATTTACTGTTTAAATATTTTTGATCGGTGATTGAAAAAACTTTATTATCAAAAATACTTGTGTACGCTCCAATGTTTTTCTCACCAAAAAGTATTTTTATAGATTTATATAACTTCATTGCGTCCCCATGGTTCAAAAAAAGCACTCCTTCCTCTTTTAAGAACTCAATCAAATATCTCAGCGAAACACCTCTTAAATCAGAATAGTGGACTTTTATTATTCTTTCTATTGCAATCTTGTTTTCGTGCCTTATAAAGGTAATAAAAGGGATATTTACATTTTTTATGCTCTCCAATTTAAAATCATTTTTAATTTCAATAGGCAACCCTTCCAAAATACTTAAATCAAAATTTTCACTTTTTGATTTAACCTCTTCTTTACTTGGAACAATACCCATAATCGATTCTCTATGATCGGTTAAAATCCCGAAGTTAAAATTGACGTAAGTCCAAACAGTTTTATTACAATCTGCAATGTCTCGCTGAATATAATTTCTTACTAGGTCAGCAATATTTATAAATCCTTCTAATTTGTTTAGATAGGTCCTATAGAATAATATAAAAGCATCCTTATCCATCTGACTTTTTAATTCAAGTAGCTTAAAAAAGTTGTTTTGAAGCAATTTTTCTTTGTCATAAAAATCTAAAGGATTTATATTTGGGTATTCATTTACTTTTTTATCACTATTGATGTAGAATATTTTTTGATCCATTTCAGAAAGTGTTTCATTGTCAAATAGCATTTTTGAGTATTTATTATTTGGCATATAAAAAATGAATCGTTTTATTATGTTCCATTTCATTTCATCATAAATGGGTTCTAAGTTCATAATTTATTACATTAGTTTTTTTTATTACTTATTAAGGGAGTTTATACTACTTAGTTTTATTAAAGTACCGGTTTTGCCATTGAAGTTCTTCCATTTGAGTTTTCACCGGTTTTATGACAATAATTTTCTCTATAATTCCAGTTTTCAAAATTAGCCCAAGAATGGTAGGCATCTAGCGAAAATGGTCGTTTAACATCAAAAGGAATTTTTACTCCAGTTCTTATACAATAACCATGTTCTTTTTGGTAGGAATTGGAATTATCAAACACTGTGGGTCTACTAAATTCTTTTTTGTATTCAGTGGCATTATTCTGAAATTCTTCACGATTTGGTTTTATCTGTTTTGAGATATTTATTTCGCCTTTAAAATCATCATATAGTTTTTCTGAAAATTTTCTGTTTTGATATAGTTCATCTGTGACATCCCATAATACTTCTGATGATAAATATGTTTTTTTTAATCCAAATAGTTCCTTTTTGAAATTGGGCCTTTTCACATAAACACAAGGATTAGACAAAATGACATCGTTTGTATATCCCACAGTTTCTGAATATAGTTTGTCAATTGGATTTAAGGAATTATTAAAATGTATACCATATTCAATGTTTTTGATCATGCATTTATCTAATAGTTCAGGGAGGTAAGTAGCCCTTCTTTTTCATTTGAATAAAACTTAGCATGTAAATCTTTGCAGTAGATAATGGTAATATTTTTGAACTCTTTAAAGAAATCTAAATCGTTTTTATTTAAACTTTTACCAGCTTCCCTTTCATTTTTTCCAAAAACAAGGACTACTTCTAGATCGGGGTCGTGTTTATAGTTTTTAAACACCTCTTTACAATAATCATCTAAATGAATAAAGGGCGAAAGGATTAATAATTCCTTTTTCGCATTCCATATAATATCATATAATTTGTCAGCAAGTGCTTCTCCAGTGTAAAATTGTGCCATTCTTAAAGTGTAAAATAATAGTTTTTAATTTTTTCTGCGATTAGTTTCCTACGCTGAATTAAGAGTTCTTTGTAGTCTTCCATTTTCAATGGCAATTTCTCCTGATTTTACCCACGTTAAAAGGGTTTCTATTTAATGTTGGTTTATTGAGTGTTTTTGCATCTGGTATAGTTAATAGGGGCTTTAAAGATTTTTTTTACAATTATATTTAAATTTTTTTAAGACCTTCAATAATTAATCTTTTTACATCATCATCTGAGATATTCCCATTTTTATCATTTATATATTCTTCTATTTCAGGTGAATTTATTTTCTTTAAAATATTTTTAAATTGTATTCCCAATTTGTTTTTAGGTTTTAAATCTAATGTTAAAGAAATTTCATCTTTATATGACATAAATGGTTCGTAAAATTTATGATAGGCATTTCCAATAGCTCCAGAGAAAGGAATCATTTTAGGTCTGCTTTCTGTTTTACCTCCATTCAAAATTTGATCATAAGATATACCAGGATATGGATCAATATAATATATTTTCTTAATTCCAAGCTGATATGCTTTTTTTGAACACAATTCACATGGACTTGCTGTTGTAAATAAAATACCATTCTCAACTCCCTGTCCCCCAAGTTTTGTGATTTGTAGCATTGCATTTTCTTCTGCATGAAGAGATCTAGTATGAACTTGATTTGCTTCACCCTCATAATGATTATGGACAGTTTTAAAACAAAAGGAACAATTTTTACCGTTTAAATGTTCAACATTTTTTATATAATCTTTATCAAAATAATCTATCAACGCCTCTTTAAAATTTCCCGGAACTTCATTTTTATATTTAAAATCAGATAATTTTGAAACGTTACCTTTTTCAAACTCACTATAATGAGGATTATTATTAAAATCTTCAATGTTATTTTTGCTTTTTATAAAATCATTTACTTCTCTCAAATTGCAAGGTGTATGACCTTTTGCAACGTCATTCCACCCAGTTGATTTTACATAAAATTTTTCATCAGTAATAACAGCACCAACTTTTCTTGAAATACATCCAGAATTTAATTTGGCAGTATTAGCCATTTGCATATTTCTTTCAGAAGAACTTGGAGTAATTAAACCAGGCTGTGAAATCAGAGAAATAAATTTCATTACTTGTTCCTCTCTTGTCAAAAAGCCATTTAGATTATCATTAATAGTAATTTTGTATAAATCAAGCTGCTTCTTTTTTAAATTAAAAATATGATAGTCACTTTTTTGAATGCAATTTTCTACATCGGGTGATGAAAATTTTCCTTTTGAAAAATCAGTAGTTTTATATTCAATTTCATCAAGTTCGAAAAGTTTTTTTACTAAAATTTCTCTTTCAATTTCATTAGGAATTTTTTGTTCGAGTCGTTCATTGACTCTTATTTCAGCATTATTTAAAATATCTTTAGTTGCAATCATATAAAACGCAGAATACCGTTCTTTAAAAAACATTATTTCTAATGAATTTCTTAAGGAGTCAATAACAATCCTAGTTGGTCTTATTTCTTTATTGTAATTCTTTCTAGCTTTAATTAATTTATTTAATAAGAATGCAATTGAATAAATGTTTTTAATATCACTATCATCATCACCAATTGGATCTCCTGTACTTCGAATGTTACAAGAAATTCTATGCAATAAAAGTGTTCTTTTATAATATCCATTTTCTTCTAATACTTTGAACATTTCATTAGCATAATTTTTAAATGACGGTTCGAAAAATAATCTATTTAATTTTTCCAGCTCAATTTCATGAAATGACTTTTTAAAATCTTTAAATTCTTTAATTTCTTCAACTAGTAATCTATATTCTTCAGTTTTATTGAGATTAATTATTTTATTTAAAATATTTTTAACTTCAATTTTATTGTTATCTCCTTTTTTTTCTAAATAATATTTTGAAAGTAACTCTTTCATTTTGTTTAAATCGCCTCCATATCTATTAATTATATAAAATAGTAAAACATCTTTATATTTAATTACTTCAAATGGAATCCAATTATTTTTGTGTTCAATATAGTTTTTACAAATTGAATATTTTCTTTGAAAAATTTTATCTTCAATCTGATCAACATCTCTAATTTCATTTTTTAATGCATCTATGCTACTCTCTAAAATATTTGATACAATAGAACACCCAGAACCAGTCCTTCCAGTAACTCCAATAACCGTAAAATCTCTTCTTAATGAATACAATTGATTCAAATCCATTTTATACTTTTTAAATAATTATTTTTTATTGTATTTCTTTTTTAAATAAACCTGATAATAATTTGCCTTTAAAATTTAGATCAAGCGTATTTAGCATTTGGTTGCAATTCTTATCAAAATTGATATTAGCAAGATCATTATTAAAATTTAAAAAACTGATTTAAAACAAGATAAGTAACTAATAAAGATACTTAAACTTTATAATGTGTTTTTTAATAATTTATTAGCTTCCTTCCACAATCTTTATCTCTTCCTCCCTCAAACCACACAACTCGTAAACCATTACCTAGAAACAAGTAGTATTCACAACACAATTATAACCATAAATTGCCACTTGATTTTGAACCTCAGTTACTTCAGAGGCATCGCAACAAATCGAGCTCAGTTTTGGGTTATTTGCGAAAAAATAATTGGTCAATTTGCTACCGTTTTTTAAGACTAGATTTTCTAATTGGCTCATATTATAGATGCTTAAATAGCTTAGGATAGGGCAATACCGAATATCCAAGGTGGTTAAGAGATTGTTTGATATGTCTAAATTTGTTAATTCTGTTAAACCATTCAAATTGATTGTGGTTAATTTATTAGTAGTACATCTTAAATAATTAAGAGTGCTGCAATTGCTTAAATTTATTGTAGTTAATTCGTTTTGGCTACATGTTATATCCATTAATTTTACACAATTGGAAGCATTCAATGAAGTCATTTTATTATTGGAACATTGTAAAGAAGTTAAATTGGCAAGATCTTTAACATCTAGAGAAGTCAATAAATTGTCGGAGATATACAATTGATTTAAATTCTTTAAATGACTTACATTTAGGCTTGTCAATAAATTATTCGAACCTCTCAGTTCAGTGATGTTTTTTGAATTACTGATGTTCAAAGTAATGATTTTGTTATTGTCAAACCGCAAGGCTTCTAATAATGTGGAAGCACTCAAATCGAGTGTCGTCAATTGATTTTGATCGCACCAAAGTAATTTTAAGTTGCTTAAACCTTTTACATTCAAATTCGTAAGCGAGTTACTGCTAATATATATAGAATGTAATTGCTTCAAACTCGATACGTCTAAAGTTATGATTTTATTGTATCTACAAGAGAGGCTTTTAAGATTGCGAAAAGAAAGCAAACCTTCCAATGAAGAGATATTGGTATTATCTACTGTGAGTTCGCTAATATTTTCGGCTTCACAAACTTGGATAATTCCATCGTCATTGGCATCAATTTTACACACAAAACCTTCTAAATTTGATGCAACAACATTATTTAATGACGCTGTTGCCGCTAATAGTTTTGCCTTAAAATTGGCATCTGGAATGTTTACAATTTGATTACAATTTTTATCAGTGCTAATGATGGCAGAATCGCTGTCAGAATTGGAGCATCCCGAAAAAACCAAACTTAAAATGGATAAGCAATTGATAAATAATGTTCTAATTTTCATAATTTTTTTAAATTTTAACTGTTTTCTATAATTTTAATTTCTTCCTCGCTCAAGCCATATAACTCATAAACCATAGCATCTATTTCTTGTTCTAGGTCTTGGGTTTCGGCTTTTGGGTCTTGGGATTTTAGTAAAAGAATTCGATCTGCCAATTCTATAAATTCACTTTGTTTAACAATTGATATTTTTGGTATTAAAAGTTCTCGAAGTTCGGTTAATGTAGTTTGCCTAAAATCATCCTTTAATGCTATTGCAGAAATATTAATATATAAATAAGAAATAAACTTACTTGCTAATATTGATAAAACATACTTAGTTGAAAAATCTTTATCAGTTACAATAAAAGGGTTGATGTCTTTTTTGAATACTATCTTTTTTTCTGTAAATCCAACAGTTAATCTATCTTGTCTATTGATGATTCGTCGAATTAATATTTTTTCTTTTTTTTCGTAAAAAGGCAAAAGAGAATCCATTCCTCTCAAACTAGTTGGATATGTTTCTAAAATATTGAAACAATAATTATATGCATTTCCTTCCTTTAAAAATGGAAAATTATATTTTTCATCATCTTCAATAGATACAGGAAAAGCACTTGGAGATAGTCCTTGTGTTGAAATACTGATATTATCTAAAAATTCAAAATTGTTGAGGTCGAGTCTTTTTATAATTTTAAAAACATCAGGATTTAAAATAATTTTGAATTTTGGTGCAAGTACCAATGATGTTTCAATGTTATTAAATGCGATATTTTTTAGTTCATCATGATTCTCTGATTTCTTATATGAATATATATCATAATTTGGGCTTGGAGAATTAGACATTAAATAAATACATGTATCCACATAAGCATCGGCAAAGATGTTAAATGGTAAATTTATAATTTTTCTTAATCCCCAGTCAGAGAAAAGTTTTTCTCTGAGTTTTGAATAGTTTTCACCTGTTTGCCAAGTTAGTGGTGCTATGTAGCATAGTAAACTATTTTTTTTAACTAATCTCAAACCTTGTATTATAAACAAAACAGAAGTTTCATATTTACGTTCAACTAAGTTATATTTTGTCCTGAATGTTTGTTTTGTGGCATCATCAAATTCTTCAAGTCCGATATACGGCGGATTTCCAATCACAACATCGAATCCCACAAAATCACCCTCGTCATTCAATACATCAGGAAATTCAAAACGCCATTCAAAGGCATTCTCGTAAATCTTGTTCGATTTGATTTCCTCGATTTCCGCGTCCAGCGTGTTAATATCAGTGCCAAGAACGTTTACTTTTTTGTTCCACTCGGTTTGCTCTTTTTTGCTTCTTTCAAAAAGTCCTACTTGTTGGGTGTAATTAAAAAGTTCGCCTTTTAACTTTTCGAGTTTCAGTTTCTTCGGGTCGTTTGTGCCTATTTCACTCCTGAAATTGCTTTTTATGTCGCCTATTAAGCGCTCCATTTCCCTTTTTTGTTCCTTGCTTTCGGCATTGCGGTACGTAGCAACAGCCAGTTTGTAACTATCAATATTCCATTTGCTTTGCTTCAAGGCTTTTTTCAAATCAGCATTTAATTCAAAACGAGAAATTAGAGAGTTTCCACATTTTATATTAATATCAATGTTGGGTAATGTCTCCAGTTCATTAGAGTTGGTTTTATAATAGGCATTTTTTAATAATTCAATCCACAAACGCAAACGGCAAATTTTTACTGAGTTTGGGTTAATATCTACACCAAACAAACAGTTTTCTATAATGGATTGCTTTTCCTGAAACAAAGTTTCCTGTATGCGTTGGCTTTCTTTATTCTTAGGATTGTAGGAGAAAGGAATGGCATCTTCGTCAGTAACGATCAATTCATCATTGACTACTTCAAAATGGTATTCTTTGAGTCGGTTTCCATTATGGTCTTGCAAAACCCGTAAATCATTTTTAATAGCAATAATTTCATTTAAAGCTGAAACTAAGAAGTGTCCGGACCCCACTGCAGGATCACATATTTTTAGGCTGTTTATAATTTCGTTAGCTTCTTTTCTGTCTTCAATTTTATCATAAAGGGAATCAAAATCGTTGCAATCCCAATTTTTGGTTTCATTGAACTTTTGTACCACGGCTCTACGAATCGTTTCTTTACACATGTACATTGTAATGAAACTAGGTGTAAAGAACGAACCGTCTTTGTAGCCGTTGATTTTTTCAAAAATCAATCCTAAGACTGACGCATTAATCAGGGTTTTGTTATCTTCCTGTATGTCCTCACTTCCTTCACTAGCAAAGTCATAAGCATCAAGGAACGAAAAGAAATAATCCAAAGCTTTTTTAGTACCTGTATTTTTCTTACCTAAATTGTCTTTAATGACAGTTGCAGGGAGCAGCGGCAAAGTGTTATTATCTTCCAGTTGTGAAATAAACAAGGTTTCATGCTCTAAATCTGTTGGTTCAAACAGAGAACTATTTAAATAGGGTACTTTTGCAAAATCATTGAATACTCTTTCGTTTCGGTCTTCTGGTTTTTTTGCCAAAACCTGAAAGAATAAGCTATTAAGGTTGTCATAGTCTTTTATTAAATGGGAATTCAAAAAAGAATAGCTTTTGTCTCCTTTGTGGTAGGTAATCAATTGCGCTTCTAATAATTTCAAAAACAATATACGATTCACCCAAGAAATAGTCAGTTCTAGCGCGACCGTAAAAAGCCGTTCTTCATTAGTCTCTCCGTATTGTTTTGGGTTTTGTAATCTGGATATTTTATCTAAACTATCTAGTTGCTCAATAGCATTTTCAAGCAGGGAACCAGAATTTCTTTTTCCTTGTTTGTGGCGTTCAATTAGTTTTTTACCTCCTTCTTTTACTTCGGTTAAACCAATGATATGAAGTAATTCACTATAAAAATTCTTGTCCAGCGAATTGCTGTCATTCGCAAAAGATAACTTCAATAAATGCTCCGGAGAAAGTAATTTAAAAAGAGCCACTAGGAGTTTATCATCTTCCTTGTCTACATTTCGCAACGGTTTATCATATTTACGAATGTCAAAATGAGCAAATTCTATCGTGTTTTGTACGTTTTCAATAAAAGGCTTTGCGATTTCTTTGTAAAAATAATCCGTTGTTTTACCAGATAATCGCCCCTCTTCAAAATCAACAAATTGTTTTGTGAAAGCTTTGTTTTCTGCAAATAATTTGTTGAAGAGTTGTGCATCAAAAACAAACCATTCGTGAATATTAGTGACAACTAAATGTTTTAACTCGGTGTTTTTATGGGTGATGCGTTCCCGCATGTAATACAAAACTAGCTCTTGTAAGGCTTTTCCATTCAAGTTTGTAACAGTAATCATCTCTGTTTTGTTGACTGGACTTTTGGCTTCAATGATTACTCCAACATTTGTTTTGGCATCTTTCCCGTTGTGAATCACTAAATCATTACGTCCTTTTGTATTCACAGAATAGCTGGGATCGTAATAGGTTTTTTTCAGGAAATCAATCACTAAATTTTTATGAAACTCTTCGCTTTCCTTTTCATTGATTGAATCTAAAATTTGTATCAAATTCGTTTTAAAACTCTCAATATGAGTACGGTTTGGTTTGATTTTGAGAAAAGCTTTGTTGAGTGCTTTACGAGGTTCTAGAAGTATTGTATTCATGAGTATATTTCAGAATTCTTAGTTATCAAACTTACTATTTAAAAAGGACAACTACAATTAGCGCCATACTATTTATCTGACTATTTGTTATTGTTTTCAAATGTAGTTATCTGTTAAGATAGTTCTTTACGGCTTTCCTCATTTTGGAAATAAAAGAATGGCTTCTGAAAAGGTTTCTTATTTCAATAAATGGGAGTAATCCTCTGGCAATGCTGCATCAATATCCCGCAGGTATTTTTCCAGGGCTTGCATCGTTTGATGCCCAGTGATTTCCATTAATTTGCTTTTAGTTTCATTAGGAGTTAATGTTTTGATGAATTCTTTGTACAAATTAGTTATGGATGTGTGTCTGAAACTATACAGTCCGTAATCATCATTTAAACCAAAATGATCTTTAACAACTTTAAATCTTTTTGAAAAATAATCTCTTCGATTATTTTCTTCAGCTTCCCATTCTCCTCCAATTATTGTAGGTGTGAATAGATAATGATTTTTATTCATCTGTGAAAAATCGGGCAATAAATCAATAATTTTTTGTGGAATGATTTTAACTTTAACGGCTTTATTTTTTGCTTTCACAAATAATTTTTTCCCTTCAAGATCCAGATCATCAATTTTAAGCCTGTTTACTTCAATTGGTCTTAATAAATTATAAATTATAAATTGCGTATAAAGAAGTACAATAGGATCGTTTACTTTTAAATAGTTTAGAATATCGCTTTCTTGTTTTACCGAATAAGTTTTGTTTCTCTCAGGTGTAGCTTTAAGTATGCTAATACTTTTTACAAAATTAGTACTCATTAATTCATTGTCAACTAAAACTTGTATCAATGAACTTAAATCGGCTCTAGTGTTATTCCGATTGGTTGCTCTTGAAGTCTCCAAGATAAAATTCAAATACTCATTCAGTATCTTTTTATTCAATGTTGAAATCCCACTACTAGATTTGATTTCATTATTGTCCAGCCAAGCTAAAAATCGTTTTATTCTTCCCTGATAATTGCTATAAGAAGCTTTTCCTAAAACATTAATCTTGTTTTTTAAACCGAATTCAAAAGCTTCTCCAATGGTTTTCTCTTTTTCAACTATAATTGATGTGCTTACTTGAGCAATTTCCTTCTTTGGATTTAAGGTTTCGCTTTTGTGGACTATATCAACTTTGTTGAAATATTTGTTGTTCAATTTAGTGTTGTCTTGATACGGGTTGTAGCCTTTTTTCAAAAGAATGGATAAATTCTGCTGAACCGTTTTCAAATACTCAGACCTTTCTTTTGCAGTTTTTATTCTGTTGGCTTCTAATTTTACATTAGTTTGACGTTCCAACTTTCCTGTTTGGGGATTTCTAAATGAAAAATACACGTACCATTCTTTCGAAATAGCCTCGTTTTGTTCTTGTTTTGAAAGCTTGTTCCATTTGGAAACATCGACTTTTCCAGTAAAGATTTTAGGTTCAGAATAGTTGGTTTTCATTGGCAAATCGTGTACTGTATCGTGTACTGCCAGTAAAAGTAACAAAAGTTTAGACATAAAAAAACGGATTAGTTGACACTAATCCGTGATTTCCTTGACTTTGAGTCTGTAGCGAGACCGAGATTTGAACTCGGGACCTCAGGGTTATGAATCCTGCGCTCTAACCAACTGAGCTATCTCGCCATTATTAGGGTGGTAAGCCAGCCCTGAATGCGGGTGCAAATATAAAAATAATATTAGAGCTTGCAAGCATATTTTTAATAAAAAAAAATATTTTTCAAAACACTTTTTTTATGTAGTTATATTCTATATATTTCCGAAAAATTAAATGTAGCTCATGGATCAAAAAGTACGTTATGAAATCGAGTTCCCCATAAATTCCTCGCCTCAGTTGTTGTATCAATACATATCGACTCCATCCGGTTTGTCTGAGTGGTTTGCCGATAATGTGAATTCTCGTGGTGAATTTTTTACTTTTATTTGGAATGACTCCGAAGAAAAAGCAAGACTAGCCTCAAAAAAAACAGGTGAAAAAGTGAAATTTAAGTGGGTAGATGAAAATAGTAAGGATACCGAGTACTTTTTTGAACTACATATCTTGGTAGATGAACTCACGAAAGACGTTTCTTTAATGGTAGTTGATTTTGCTCTTAAAGATGAAGTCGATGAAGCAACATTGTTGTGGGAAAATCAAATTTCTGATTTGAAACATCTAATAGGTTCTGTGTAAAAAATCATTTTTTATAACTTATATTTGCCCTGAATAAAATTTAGGGCTTTTTTTATGATTAATTTTAATGGAACTATTGTGTCTGAGGATGCCAATATTTTGACACACAACCGTGCTTTTCTATATGGCGACGGAGTTTTTGAAACAGTTAAAATAATAAACAATAAAATTCTTTTTCTGGAGGATCATTATTTTAGACTCATGTCTTCCATGCGAGTTGTTCGAATGGAAATCCCCATGAATTTTACAATGGAGTTTCTGGAAGAACAAATCCTTATTTTAGTTAATAAAAATGGACTGACGTCCTCTTCTCGTGCCAGAATTACAGTGTATAGAAACGATGGAGGATATTATTTACCACAAAATAATACGATTTCTTTTTTAATTTACGCTGTAGCACTTGAAAACAGGCTATATTCAATCGAAAAAAAGGAATATGAAGTAGATTTATACAAAGATTTTTACATCACAAAACAATTGCTGTCGTCTATCAAAACGACTAATAAAATCATCAATATAACGGGAAGTATTTTTGCAAATGAAAATGGGTTAGATAATTGTTTATTGCTTAATGACAGTAAGAATATAATTGAAGCACTTCAAGGAAATATCTTTATGCTGATGGGTAATAAATTGATTACCCCACCAGTTTCTGAAGGCTGCTTAAATGGGATTATGAGAAAGCAGATCCTAAGTTTAGCAAAGAAGATAGAAAATTTAGACGTTGTAGAAGAGGTAATCTCTCCATTTGATCTTCAAAAAGCAGATGAATTATTTTTAACTAATGTTATAAAAGGAATACAACCAATAACACAATATCGTAAAAAAACTTTCACCACGAAAATATCTCTTCAACTGTTAGAGAAACTTAACGAAATGATAAGTAGTACCTAATTTAAGTATGGATTTTCTGGAGCGTTTGACCAGATGAGGTATTCCCCACCTAATTCCATGATTTGTTCTTTCCAGAAATGAGTCGCTGATTTTCCAATTATCTTGTTCTCATAGCTATTGGAAGTGATAATCCAGGAATTGTTTTCCATTTCTGATTCTAATTGTTTTTCATCCCAACCAGTATATCCTAAAAAGAATCGGATATTGTCTTTGCTTATTTCTCCTTTATTTATGAGTTCTTTTGTCGATTCAAAATCGCCACCCCAATAAATTCCATTCGATATTTCAATACTGTTAGGAATTAGTTCTGGAATGTTATGTATAAAATATAGGTTGTCTTGTTCCACCGGGCCACCGTTATAAATCTTAAATCGTGCGTCAACATCCGGAATCAAATCGTGGATGGTGTACTTCAATGGTTTATTAATAATAAAACCAACGGATCCTTCTTCGTTATAGTCAGCTAATAAAATTACTGATCTATTGAATGATAAATCCCCAATTATCGTAGGCTCTGCGATAAGCAAATATCCTTTTTTTAATTTGTCTGTAATCATTGGATTGGATTTTTTATTAAATTTAAGTTTTTTATTATAAGAGTGCCAAATAAAATCGTTGAAACGTATAAAAAAACCTTCCAGATGGAAGGTTTTGATTATATAAGGGAGACAAAAATTAGTTTACCGCACCTTCTAATTCTGCACCTGCCTTAAATTTCACTACATTTTTAGCAGCGATTTGGATAGTTTTTCCTGTTTGAGGATTTCTACCGTCTCTAGCAGCTCTAGCAGAAACAGACCATGATCCGAAACCTACTAAAGATACTCTTCCACCTTTTTTCAAAGTACCCCCTACGTTTCCTAAAAATGACTCTAAAGCTAATTTTGCAGCAGCTTTTGTAATTCCTGCGTCTGCAGCGATAGCATCGATTAATTCTGATTTGTTCATAATGAATAGTTATTAATTGTTGGTTAAAAAAAATTGTTAATACACAAATTTAGTAGGAAATACGTTCCTTGCAAGCGTTTTATGTTAATTTAGTTTATTTTGTTGATAACTTATTTTTTTTGTTGATAAATCAATGATAATTTCTGATTAAAGTGTATAAACACCCGTTTTTATTGGTGTTAATAGGCTTTTGCATCGGCTGAAAAAGCAATTCCATTCAATAATTCTGTTGTATTCATTTTCTTTTTGCCCGGAAACTGTAAATTAAGTATTTGGATAAATCCGTTTTTTACCGCAATTTTCATTTCTTTTTTGCTACAAATCAAACTCCCAACAGCATAATTATGCTCCTCAGAAATTATAGTAGCATCGTATATTTTTACATTCCATTCCTCATTCTTGTCTCCAAAGAAGCACCAAGCCGCGGGATACGGACTCAAGCCTCGAATCAGATTGTTTATCTCCTGAGCTGATTTTGTCCAATCTATTTTGCAATTCTCTTTGTTGAGTTTGTAAGCTGTTTTTATATCGGCAGTATCTTTTTGAATAACTGTAGATACATTTCCTTTTTCAATCATTTTTAAAGTGTCAATAACAGTCTTGCTGCCTAATTCTATTAATCGGTCGTGCAAGTTTCCCGCATTTTCATTTTCATCTATTGGGATTTCCGAACTTAAGATTATCGCCCCAGTATCAATTTTATCGTCGATAAAAAAAGTGGTGACACCCGTTTTAGTTTCCCCATTTATAATTGCCCAATTTATGGGTGCGGCGCCGCGATAATTCGGCAGGAGTGAAGCATGAAGATTAAAAGTTCCTAAAAATGGCATTTCCCAAACAACTTTTGGCAACATTCTAAAGGCGACTACAATTTGTAAATTAGCATTCAATGTTTTCAATTCAGCTAAAAAAGCCTCGTCTTTTAGGTTTAAAGGCTGCAATAAAGGTAGATTATGACTCAGCGCGTATTCTTTTACTGCTGAATATTTTAATTTTTGTCCACGACCTGCTGGTTTGTCTGCAGCGGTAATAATGCCTACAACATCGTAGTTATTCTTGATTATGGTATCTAAAATCCCTACTGCAAATTCGGGAGTTCCCATAAAAACAATTCGTAATTTTTCCATTATGATCTTAAAGTATATTTGTTATTTGGTTTAACCAAAATCGTGTTGTTTTCTAATAAATCCTTGAGTACACCGATAACTTCGTCCGCACTGTTTTTAGTTTTGTTTTGAATGTCTCTCGAATTTAAATCTTCGGCTTGCAATAAAGCAATTATTTCTCTTGAAAGCAACGTGATATCTTTTTTCTTTATATTCTTTGTAATGCAAAACGAGCAAATCCCACAATCAACAGTTGTTTTTTCGCCAAAATAATTTAGAATCAACTTGTTCTTGCATACTTTTTTCTCACTGATGAAATGAATTACCGATTGCAGCTGCTCTTTTTTTAACTGATTTTGATTCTCTAAATATTTTGAGACCCGACTGATGGTCCTTTCATCTTCGCGAACTTCATTGAAAATTAATGTGGCGTCATTATTTTTCGAATGGTATTCTATAATTTTTTTTTCTTTTAATTTATGTAAAACAGCCTGAATTTCAGTTTCCTTATGATTTGATTTTTTGGCAATCAGTTGCAGGTTGAATGCGGTTTGCATTTCATAAATTCCGGGATAAGTGCGCAAAATGGCTAAAATAATTTCCTCGTCGTTCGGATTTAAACTCATGTACCGAATCACTTCTTTGGAAGGAATCAGAAACTGCAACGTGATTTTTTCTGAAAATTCTTGGGACAGGCTAATAATTCCTTGTCGGTCCAGAAATTGCATTGCATTGTACGTTTTCAGTGTTGGGAATTCATATTTTAAACAAAAATGATGTAAATTGAAGGTGAACTGTTCGTTGATCCCTTCTCCGTAAGCAATTTGAAAATAGTTGCAGAGCTTGACATACATTAGATTCAAGAACTTTTTATCGGGAAGAATGTTTATAAATTGGCTTTGAGCCTGAATACTATCGGAGGGACTGGTCAATAAAACAGCAAAGGCTCTTTCTCCATTTCGTCCCGCACGTCCCGCTTCCTGATAATAATTTTCCATATTTTCCGGAAGCTGAATGTGGATTACCGTTTTTACATTGGCTTTGTCAATTCCCATTCCAAAGGCATTGGTAGCCACAATTACCTGCACTTCTTCGGTCATCCAAGATTGCATGTTTTTGTCTTTTTCTTTGGACGAAAGTCCGCCGTGATAATACGTAGCTTTAAATCCTAATGAATTCAATTGCGAGGAAATATCCAGGCACGATTTTCTGTTTCGTACATATATTATAGACGGTTGTGGATTTTTTTTCAAAATTTGCTCTATTCGGAACAGTTTATCCTCGACCTCAAAAATCATGTAAGCAATATTTTCCCTGGCAAATGATTTCTCGAAAATCTGTGGTTTATCTAATCCCAACTCAATGATAATATCTTCTTTAACTCTTGGCGTAGCGGTGGCTGTCAATGCTAAAAAGGGCACTTTTGGAAAATGCTTTTTTAGTTCCGAAATTTTTAAATAAGCTGGCCGGAAATCATGTCCCCATTGTGAGACGCAATGCGCTTCATCTATGGTGATTAAATTAATGGGAAGATTTTTTATTCGTTCCAAAATCCAGTCGGATTGTAGACGTTCTGGTGATAAATAAAGGAATTTGTAATTTCCGAATTGGCAATTGTCCAGTAAATCAATCATTTCCTCAGATCGTATTCCGCCTGTCAAAGCTATGGCTTTGATGTTTCGCTTTTGCAAATTGGCTACTTGATCTTTCATCAGTGCTACCAAAGGCGAAATGACCAAGCAAATACCTTCATTCATCATAGCCGGAATCTGAAAACAAACTGATTTTCCGCCGCCGGTTGGCATCAATGCAAAGGTATCATGACCGCTTAAAACGGAATCGATGATTTCGTATTGTAGCGACCTGAATTTGTCGTGTTTCCAATATTTTTGAAGAATAGCTACTGCTTCTTGCATAGGGTATAGATTTCATTTCATTGAAAAACAGTCCAAAGCATAAATCCTAAACCTGCAGACTATCTGGAAATTTCATCTAAGATAAAAAGAATTCTTTTATCCATGGTGTCTTTTGGAACTTCTATGAGTTCGTAACCGTAATTCTGGTAAGTTTCAGTTAGATGATTATAGATGAGTTTCGCTTGTTCGAAGTTTTCGTAACGTTCGTCATCGCTGATGTAAATTTCCTCCCAAGGAGGAAGAATGAAGATTTTTGAATAGGTATGTTCGCGGCATGCGGCATCAAAAGTAGCGGGATAACTATCGCCAATATAATGCATATAGGCCAAAACATCCGGAATTCCTCTGTCGATAAATACCACTTCATGAGACTCTTTTACAGCATTTTGAAACTGTTTTTTTCTTCCTTCAAGAAGTAATTCACTGAATAACAATGGTTTTTCAAGGAACAATTGCTCGATTCCTTGCTTTTTTGCTTCCAAAGTTACCTCGCGGGAAATTTCGGGATAACAACAATGTCCTTTAGCGACCAATCCGTCGATAATAGTGGTTTTACCTGTTCCTGGACCGCCAATGATAACTATGATTTCTTTTTGCACTTTTAAAAAATAAGGCGCAAATTTACTTAAACTAATTGGGATTTGAAAAAATCATTGCGGTTAAAATGCGATTAGACAAAAAATCATAATTCAAAATTCATAATTTACGTTTGAAACCGTATATTTGCCTTTATTTTTAAATAAAAAATGGATAAGAAGACTGAAGAATTTTATGATAGATTAAAAGTAGAGTTGGATATGAGCAATACATGGCCAGCAGAGTACTTATTTAAATTTATTGTACCAACAGAAAATGATAACATTGAACGAGTGGAATTGGCATTTGATTGTATGGGCGCAGTTATTAAAACTACAAAATCCAAAACAGGAAAATTCACTAGCATATCGGTTGATGTTACTATGAAAAATTCGCAAGAAATAGTAGATAAATACTTAGAAGTTTCTACAATAGACGGTATTATTTCCCTTTAAATACAACATAAAATTTTTGATTTGCTGCCTTCGAATGGATTTAATTTTCGAAAAAAAAGCATAGGAATCAAAATAGATACATTCGAATATGAATTCAAAATATATTAAAGAAAACTCGAACGATGTCGTGCATCATTTGGAATACAATGCCGAGAGATCGCATTTGATTATTCCGGAGTACGGCCGTCATTTGCAGAAATTGATTGATCAGGCGACTAAAATTGAAGATGATGTAGAACGCAACAAAGCGGCAAAATACATTATTCAGGTGATGGGAAGTTTGAATCCACATTTGCGTGATGTTCCTGATTTTCAGCATAAATTGTGGGATCAGATTTTTATCATGTCTGATTTTAAATTAGTGGCTGATTCACCTTATCCAATTCCATCGCGTGAAGTGTTGCAATTGAAACCCGATGTTTTAAAATACCCACAGAATTTTCCAAAATACAGATTTTACGGCAACAATATCAAATATATGATTGATGTGGCCAATAAATGGGAAGATGGCGAGATGAAAAGTGCTTTGGTGAAAGTGATTGCCAATCACATGAAAAAATCGTATTTAAGTTGGAATAAAGACACTGTGAAAGATGATGTAATTTTCGAACATTTATATGAACTTTCCGACGGAAAATTGAATTTGATTCAAAGTACAGAGGAATTATTAAATACCACCGATTTATTGCGAACCAACAAACGGGTTTCGAATAAAATCTTACCGGTTGGCCAACCAAAAATTCTTAGTAACAAGAATACGAAAACTGGAAAACCAAATCCAGTTCACAAAAATCAAAACAGAAAACCTTTGTAAATCAGTTATAAATTAAGAGTATTTAGGTTATTAATTTTTTAAGAAATAACTTTTTACTCGTAACTTTTTAACTCGTATCTAAATAATTTATAACTCATAATTGTAAAAAATGGGAATTTTCAAAATAGAAGGAGGCATTAGTCTCAAAGGAGATATCACGCCACAAGGAGCTAAAAACGAAGCGCTACAAATTTTATGTGCCGTTCTTTTAACACCGGAAAAAGTGATTATCAATAATATTCCCGATATTATAGATATCAACAAACTAATTACGCTTTTAGGAAATTTAGGTGTTAAAATCCAAAAAACAGGATCAGGATCGTATACTTTTCAAGCGGATGAAGTGAACATAAACTATCTGGAAACCGAGGCATTCAAGAAAGAAGGTGGGTCTCTAAGAGGTTCTATTATGATTGTTGGACCACTTTTGGCACGATTTGGAAAAGGATATATCCCTAAACCAGGCGGTGATAAAATAGGTCGCAGAAGATTGGATACTCACTTTGAAGGATTCATGAATCTTGGTGCCAAATTCCGTTACAATAGAGAAGATCATTTTTATGGCGTTGAAGCACCAAAAGGATTAAAAGGTGCCGATATGTTATTAGACGAAGCATCTGTAACCGGAACCGCTAATATTGTTATGGCTGCAGTTTTGGCCAAAGGAAAAACAACCGTTTATAATGCTGCTTGCGAGCCTTACTTGCAACAATTGTGCAAGATGCTAAATTGCATGGGAGCTAAAATTACAGGTGTTGGATCTAACTTATTGACTATTGAAGGAGTTGAAAGTTTAGGCGGTTGCGAGCACAGAATTCTTCCGGATATGATTGAAATTGGTAGCTGGATTGGTCTGGCTGCTATGACAAAATCGGAAATTACGATAAAGGATGTAAGTTGGGATAATCTTGGAGTAATCCCTAATACGTTTCGAAAACTTGGGATTACATTGGAACGTCGTGGAGATGATATTTACATTCCTGCTCACGTAGATGGGTATGAAGTGAAAACAGATATTGACGGTTCTATTTTGACAATTGCTGATGCGCCCTGGCCCGGATTTACCCCAGATTTGTTAAGCATCGTCTTAGTAGTTGCCACCCAAGCAAGAGGTGATGTTTTAATTCACCAAAAAATGTTTGAAAGCAGATTGTTTTTTGTTGATAAACTGATTGATATGGGAGCAAAAATTATGTTGTGTGATCCGCACCGTGCTGTTGTTATGGGGCACGATTTTAAATCTCAACTTAAAGCAACCACAATGTCATCACCAGATATTCGTGCGGGAATCTCATTATTGATTGCAGCGCTTTCTGCGAAAGGAACCAGTACTATTCAAAATATTGAACAAATTGATAGAGGGTACGAGCGTATTGATGAACGATTGAGAGCCATTGGTGCTAATATTGTTAGAGCATAAATAACATAAATCAAAAAAAATATCGTTTAAGTAAGCTAGAAAGGATTTAAATCTAAAATTCAATTCGGTTTATTTAAACGATTTTAGTTTCCATTCATCTATAAATAAAATACATGTCAAGCGAACAAACAGCGATAAAAGCGACTTATTTTAGTATAATTGGAAATACATCTTTGGCCATTATAAAAGGTCTGGCAGGTTTTTTTGGAAATTCGTATGCATTAATTGCAGACGCAATTGAATCAACTACTGATATTTTTTCTTCATTTTTAGTCCTGTTCGGAATCAAATATTCCAACAGACCAGCGGATAAAAACCATCCTTACGGACACGGCAGGGCAGAACCATTGATTACTTTTTTGGTTGTAGGTTTTTTGATTACTTCGGCAACTATTATTGCTTATGAAAGTATTATCAATATTGGAACGCCACATCAATTGCCAAAACCGTGGACATTATTAGTTCTTGGGGCAATCATTGTTTGGAAAGAATATTCTTTTCGAATAGTGATGAAACGCAGTATTGAAACCAATAGTTCGTCACTAAGAGCTGATGCTTGGCACCATCGCAGCGATGCAATAACATCTGTTGCGGCGTTTCTTGGGATTTCTATTGCTTTGATTTTAGGAAATGGTTATGAATCTGCTGATGATTGGGCGGCACTTTTTGCTTCAGGATTCATACTTTATAACAGTTACCTTATTTTTAGACCCGCTTTGGGCGAAATAATGGATGAACATTTATACGATGATTTGATAGAACAAATCCGAATGGTTTCAATTCAAGTGGACGGAATTATTGATACCGAGAAATGTTTTATTCGAAAAGCTGGTATGCAATATCATGTGGATTTACATGCGACAGTTGATTCAAATATTACTGTGAAAGAAGGACACGATCTGGCACATAAACTAAAAGACACTTTGCAGGAAGAAATTCCGGAACTGGGACATGTGTTGATTCATGTGGAACCAAATGATTAGTTATTAATCAAATAAAATAAAAAAAGGCACCGAAACTATTTTCTGGTGCCTTTCTTAATTTGTTGGGATTTTGTTACATCAAACGCAGTCAAGATGCAATAATGGTTCTCGATTTCGCTCGAACTGACAATAGGACTCAATCATTAAAATTATTTTTTTACTCCAATATGTTCAAAAACTTAAGCCCAAAAACAACTCCGTCACCTTGAAAACCATTTTGGTACGAACGAACATAATCTACACGAAGCATTTTAAATTTACCAAAACCTAAATTGTCCAGCCCAACTGTCATTTCAGTATAAGGTTTGTTATTGGGTGTAGAAAGTGCATGAGCACCCAGTATCAAAGTTGATTTTAGTTTGTTCAACAATGGTATTTTATTCATGATATAGCCTTTGTCATTGTATTCAATATGCGCTTCAAAATAGCTGTCATTCGTACTGTTAGAATAATATGGGAGCAAGTTAAATACATTCAAATAACGCGCTGATTGTCCAATATGGGTTTGGTTTCCATTGAAATGCTTGAAGTCTATAAAAGCAATATTGTCCGCATTCAAAAACTTTCCCGCTTTTAGATTCAACCCTACAACTCCTTTATTTCCTAATGTCAAATCATACGTTAGTCTGGTGTTGAAATGGTCGAACTCATATTTCTTTTCATTGGCTGCAATTGCTTTTTCATAGCCTAAATATAGAGTTGGAAATTTTTCATTTCGGATGTTAAATTTCCCATCAGGACGGGAAGAATACTTGTTTCCAAAATTGATTTTTGCAAGCAAATTTACTTTTGTCAAATGGTGTTTATCAAAAGCTGGAGTTGTGAAATCATTTGGTGCTAAAGGATTATTCGACGTGTATAAATCGTCCTTGTTGAACAAAGAAAAATCAGTATTATTGAATAATGGTTTGCGTTGCTGATACTCTAACTTTCCATTCAGGTTCACTCCATTTGCAATATCCTGGCTGTAGCCAATTGCCACCGATTCCAGATTATACAACTTCATAAAATTGTTCTTAAAAATTAATGAACTAATCGTGTTTACAGTTTTACTAATAGGATCATTCGTATTAAATTGCTTTAAGGAACTTCCGCCCATCATATATAAGGTAGCAAAATTTTGATTGTTGAACCGGTGGATAAATTGTCCGGTGACACGCAAACGATCTTCAGCGAAACCGTAATTAAGTTTAGTACTGATGGAAGTGTATATTCCTCTATTTTCCTGATTTTTCCTGTTGGTGTATCGAAACCCAGAATCAAAATTATACCCTTGTACGGTATTGAAGCTTAGTGAACCAAGATTCAATAATCCTTCGTAACTAAAACTGTGTTTTTCTGCACTATTCTTATACGTGTAACCGGTCAGTACCTTTAATAATTTAAATTTATTTTCTTTTGCATCTATTGAATCCAAGTATTTTTCTGAATTTCGAACCTTGTAAATGCTATCTTTTCTAACATAATCAGTGCTTTCTTCAATTGTTAACGGAATGGGTCTGTTAGAATTCCAGAACAAGCTGTCTTTTTTATTGGCATTTATTTCTATGCGCGTAATTTCATTTGTAAATGTTTTGGCAGCAAAAGCATCTATAAATTCGTAATTGCTGTACACGTAATTGTATTTTCCGGTAAATTTTATCCCAAAAGCGCCTGCTGTAATTTCGAGACTTTGTGTGTTTTTTGCCCAAATTTTATTGCTGCTGTTGTAGCTGAAATTTTGTTTTAAGGTCATCACATCGACAAATTCCTCTTTCATTCTGTAGCCTTTTATATCCAGATCAACTGCGTAAACCGCCCAGGAATCTTCCACTATATAAATGTATCCTTCAAAAACGGGCTCGCTGTCACGCTTTGACATCACTTTTATTTTGTTGATCATATTTTTATTCTCGTCAAAAAACGTGCTTTCTAAGGTGTAATTATAGTAATTGAAAGCGTTGTTTGCTATTGGAGAAATCATTTGGACACCAAAATCTATGGTATTGTCATAAAAGTCGTAGAATGAAGATCTGGCAGTATTGTAGCTGTAACCATTATCTCTGCCACTTACTTTTGAGGCAGTAACAACTTCTTTTAAGTTGTTGGGTTTTTCAAAAGCTATTTTCGAAAAGGTTTCCGATAAGGAAATAATGCCGGTTCCGGTAGAATCTAAAGCGCCATCAAAGTCACCAATTTTTTGGCCTAATATTTTTTTCGGGGCATTTTTTAATTTAAAAATACCTCTGGAATAAAAGTCAGCGTTGAATCGGTTGGTTTTTAAAGTGTTTACTTTTCTGCTGGCAATAGCATTTTTTATAATCGCCAAAGCGGGATTGTTTTTCTTATTAATAATCACTTCATTCAGTGAAAAACTTTCTTCCTCCATTTTTATATTTAATGAATAAGGCAATTTATCAGTTTGTATTATTATTTTTTGGGTTTTAAAACCTAAAAATTGAAAGACAACCGTTTGTTTTTCTTTTTTCTTTAAATTAAATTCATAGTTTCCTCGTTCATTTGAAGTGGTCCCATTGTAAGTGTCTTCCTGAAAAATAGTGACAAAAGGTAATGGGTTTCCTTTTTCGTCCGTGACAGTTCCTTTTATTTGTGCATTGCTAACAAATGAAACTAAGAAAAGCAGTAGTAGGTAATGTTTTTGCATGAAAGTTTTTTCTTTCACAAAAATAATAGAAGTTTAAAAATAGCGTATTAATTATTTGTTAAAGATTTATTTGGGAGGTAATTATAATTTAAAACTATAAAAAAGACTGTACTGCTAACTCGTAACTTTTTAAACCAAAACCTAAAATAACACCTTTGGCATTTCCTGAAATGTAGGATTGATGTCTAAAACTTTCACGGGAAAATGTATTCGAAATATGGACTTCAATAACAGGCGTAGTAATGGCCTTGATAGCGTCGCCGATTCCGATAGAAGTGTGCGTGTATGCTCCGGCATTCAAGATAATGCCATCGAATGAAAAACCAAATTTCTGAATTTTATCAATTAACTCGCCTTCAATATTACTTTGAAAATAAGTGAATTCTACTGAAGGAAATTTTATTTGTAAGGTGGTGAAATATTCTTCAAAAGTTTGACTTCCGTAAACTTCTGGTTCACGTTTGCCAAGAAGATTAAGGTTTGGTCCGTTGATGATGCTGATTTTCATACGTAGTTAATATTTGTTTTTTATTTGAATATGGAATTCGCATATGATTTATCTGGTTTTCATTACATCTCCGATATGCTCATTTCATAATTCCTGTTTTGGTAAAAATAAAAAAACCGTTCCAATTTATAGAACGGTTTTAATAAATTTAATTTTATTATTTCTAGAATGTAAATCCCGCTGAGATCTGAAGCACTGAGTTCTTTACTTCTGCCTCTTTTGAAGCTTCTGTTAGTCCTAAAACGTAGCGACCTTGTAGAAAAATGTTTTTTGTTACATTTAAAGTTAAACCTCCGGCTACTCCAAATTCAAATGTTTCAGCATTTTTTACATCAAATTCATTTCTTTCACTCAACAAAAAGGAAGCCTGTGGTCCAAGATCTAAACTGACGGTCTTGTTAAAATGTATTTTTGCTAAAACAGGAATGGATAAGTAGCCTAATTCGTTTTTGAATTCTTCAAATGCATTTTTATAAGTTGCTCCCTGCGTAGAGTACAGTAACTCGGGTTGTATAGAAAAGCCATCGGTTAATTTAAGTTCAGCTACCAAACCTGCATGGTAACTGGTAATAGCGTCAGTATTATAATTGTCACTATTTACGGTGATGTTACTTCCTGATTGATTGGCGTAGTTTATACCACCTTTTAATCCAAATTTAACCAATTGTGCTTGCATGTCTACTGATGCTGCGAGTAAAACTACTGCTGCTAGAATTATTTTTTTCATAATTTGTTTTTTTAATATTAATTAGTATTTATTGAAATGGGACTCTTGATTAAAACTATTTTGTTGAATAATTATTGTCTTATTTATCTACCAACTCTTAACGCAAATATTAGTCCAAAAATATTGACAAATTATTATTTAAAGTTCCTATTGCAGAAAATTTAAATATAAACTAAGCTTTTTTTGTTTTAAATTAATGCAATACAGTCGTTTATCGGTATATCTATTTTTGATTATTTTAAATGTTTTTTTATTATTATTTTACTGATAGCTGTAATTAAATAAAAATAATTGTGTCAAAAGTACCTTGACGTTGACGGTAAATTTTCAATAAGAATGTTAATAACTTGTAATGGTAGGAAGTGTATTACTTTAAAATTAATATACTTTTATATCCTTATTAATAACAAATTAAAAAAAAAATGAAAAAAATTATTTTGTCGGTATTTATTGCTTTATTGAGTTGCAGTGGCTATGCACAAAAAGAAGGCGGTTTTAGAGTTGGTCTGGATTTGGGAATTGTACCTACCAATGGTGGTGGCGGTATACTTTTATCTTTGGAACCAAAATACAACATCAAAGATAATATGAATGTTGGTTTAAGAATAGGAGTAGCTGCGATTGTTCGCGATGTAAATGATTCTGGTGCCACTACTAGTGCAAAAGCCTCAGCTAACGGCTCATATGTGGCCACTTATGATTATTATTTTAATGCGTCAGGGAAGTCTTTTGTTCCTTACATAGGAGCTGGCGCGGGATATTATAGTATCGCAAATGTACAGTTTGATGATACGAATAATTCTACTGATGTAAATGTAGATGCAACAGGTAAAGTGGGAGCATTGGTACGAGGTGGTTTTGAGTGGGGGAAATTCAGAATGGGACTAGAGTATAATTTAGTGCCTAAATCTACTTTACAAGATATTAATGGCAATAATAAGGGAACTGTAGCTAATTCCTATGTAGGAATCCATTTAGGATTTTATGTGGGTGGTGGCAAATGGGGAAAATAATTTTTTCGCATCAAAATACTTAAAAACCACTCTTCGGAGTGGTTTTTTTACGCTCAAAAAGTGTTTCTTTGTAACCATGAATTGGGATAGCTACATAAAAAATTATCAATCGTATTTGAAAATTGAACGCGGTTTATCAAAGAATACAGTAGAAAACTATTCTTTTGATATTGAACGTTTGTGCCTTTTTTTAGAGACAAATGAAATCGATGTTTCCCCAATTAATATTAGTGATGAAGCCGTGCAGCAGTTTATTTATAACGTTGCAAAAGAAGTCAATCCGCGTTCACAAGCCAGAATTATTTCCGGTCTAAAAAGTTTTTTCAGCTATTTGATTTTTGAAGATTATAGAATTGACAATCCGTTAGAACTAATTGAAACACCTAAAACAGGACGAAAACTTCCGGATACTTTATCTGTAGAAGAGATTGATCGACTTATCGCAGCTGTTGATTTAAGCTCTAATGAAGGAGAGCGCAACCGTGCAATGGTCGAAACCCTTTATGGTTGCGGAATTCGGGTTTCGGAATTAGTTGCATTAAAAATATCGGATTTATTTTTTGATGAAGGTTTTATCAAAATAACAGGGAAAGGGAATAAACAGCGTTTTGTTCCAATCAGTGATTTTACGCAAAAATACATTCAGATGTATAGGAATACTATTCGAAAAAATCTTACGATTCAAAGGGGTTTTGAAGACACATTATTTTTAAATAGAAGAGGAAAACAATTGACACGAGCTATGATTTTTACGATTATCAAGAACTTGGCTGTCAAAATTGATCTTTATAAAACAATCAGTCCACATACTTTACGTCATTCTTTTGCGACCCATCTTCTTGAAAACGGTGCTGATTTGCGTTCGATACAGTTGATGCTGGGTCATGAATCCATAACTACCACAGAGATATATGTGCACCTTGACAGAAGGTTTCTAGCACAAGTTCTGAATACATTTCATCCAAGGAAATTGTTGGACGACAAATAACATTACTTAATTATAAAATAAAAAAAGACGTATCGATTTTACATCAATACGTCTTTCTATTTTGAAGATTGCCTTTATTTTATTTAGCAATATTTACCGCTCTTGTTTCACGTATAACAGTTACTTTGACCTGTCCAGGATAAGTCATTTCTGTTTGTATTTTTTGTGAGATATCAAAAGATAAGCTTGCAGCATTTTCATCGGAAACTTTTTCGCTTTCTACAATTACTCGGAGTTCTCGACCAGCTTGAATAGCATAAGCATTTTTCACGCCGCTGAATCCATAAGCCACTTCTTCAAGGTCTTTCAAACGTTGGATGTAAGAATCCAATACTTGTCTTCTTGCTCCCGGTCTAGCTCCGGAAATAGCATCACAAACCTGAATGATTGGTGACAATAATGATTTCATTTCAATTTCATCGTGATGCGCTCCAATAGCGTTACAAACCTCTTCTTTTTCACCGTATTTCTCCGCCCACTGCATTCCTAATAAAGCGTGTGGTAAATCACTTTCGGCGTCTGGAACTTTACCAATATCGTGTAATAAACCCGCTCTTTTGGCCAATTTTACGTTAAGTCCAAGTTCAGCAGCCATGATTCCACACAGCTTAGAAACTTCACGGGAGTGTTGCAATAAATTCTGTCCGTAAGAAGAACGGTATTTCATACGTCCTACGACTTTAATCAATTCAGGATGTAATCCGTGAATTCCTAAATCGATAACGGTACGTTTACCGACTTCTATAATTTCATCGTCAATTTGTTTAGCAGTTTTTGCTACTACTTCTTCAATACGGGCCGGGTGAATTCTACCGTCAGTAACTAGTTTATGTAATGCCAATCGTGCAATTTCTCTACGTACAGGATCAAAACAAGAAAGGATAATCGCTTCCGGTGTGTCATCTACAATAATCTCTACTCCGGTTGCAGCTTCCAGTGCGCGAATATTTCTTCCTTCACGACCAATAATTCTACCTTTTACATCATCTGATTCAATGTTGAATACCGAAACACAGTTTTCTACTGCTTCTTCAGTTCCTACTCGTTGAATGGTATTGATGATGATTTTTTTAGCTTCTTGTTGTGCTGTCAATTTTGCCTCTTCAATAGTATCTTGAATATGCGACATTGCTTTGCTTTTAGCTTCTGCTTTTAATCCTTCTACCAATTGATCTTTAGCTTCTTCGGCAGATAAACCAGATATAACTTCTAACTGTTGCAATTGACTTTTATGTAATTTATCAACTTCAACTTGTTTTTTATCTAGATTTTCAATTTTAGTTGTGTATTCTAAAGTTTTAGATTCAAAGTCATCATTTACCTTCTTAGCTTTTGATAACTCGTTAGATATTTGCGATTCTTTATCTCGAACTCTTTTTTCTATTTCAGCAACTTTTTTATCACGTGATAAAATAACTTGTTCATGCTCTGATTTCAATTCAATAAATTTCTCTTTTGCTTGTAGAATTTTATCTTTTTTAATGTTTTCAGCTTCCAGGTTAGCATCTTTTAAAATGGATGCAGCCTCTTTTTTTGAATTTTTAATTAAGTTTGAAATATTGCTTTTTTCTATCAATTTGGCGATAGCAAAACCTCCCGCAATACCTATAATTCCTGAAATAATAATCGTTAATATGTTGTCCATGTTTGTTAAAATTTATGTATAAAAAAGCCTACATTAGAGTGATTGAATAAACTCGAAAAGACAAGTTTTGAGCTAACTCACTGTTCAAGTTTCCTCGCCGGAGCGTGGCATGCTTTAGTAGTGATGATTTGCTCATTCTAAATTGTTAGTGTTGAGTTTACCAAATATGAACTAATGTAGGCAGTATCTTAGTTTTTGTAAAGAACGTTTATTTGTCGAGATATTGATCTAAAACCGCATTGATTTTTTTTATTCTTTCAATTGTAGCTTCTCCGTCAATGGCATTATCAATTTGTTTTTGTTCTGTTTGTGACGCAAATTGTAAGGCACACATTGCCAAAACATCTTGTTTGTCACGAACAGCGTAATTTTCTTCAAATTGCTTAATCATTTTATCAATCTTTTTCGAAGCGCTTCTAAGACCTTCTTCCTGAGAGAAATCAACCGTTAACGGGTAAACTCTATCTGCGATTGATATTTTAATTTTAAGCTTTTCGTCCATATCTTTTATTAATCGGATAGCTGCGCTATACAGTAATCAATTTCGCGAATTAATGAATTTATTTTAAGCTTTGTATCTCTTTTATTATCGTCACTGCCTAGTAATGAATTTGCGACTTTTAGAGTTTCATACTGCGTTTTTAGCGCTTCAATCTCTTGTGATTGACTTTGTATTATGGATGCAGTTTTTATTAATTCGTTTTTCAAATCTTGATTATTTTTCTCTAAACTTTTCATTTTATTGAAAAGTTTTTCGACTTTATTTTCAAGAGTATCAATAATTTCTGCAATCGCACTCATTATATATCTTATTCATTACATAATCATACAAAGTTAGTATTCCTTTTTAATTTTGCAATATTTTATTATTTTTTTTGCATTAAATTAATTAAATATCAGTTTTACAAATGGTTACGAACTGTTTTTTTTAGTGATGATTTGAATACTTTTTTTATCTTAGCAAAAATGTAAACCATGAGATTTCCTTTGATTTTTTTACTGTTTTGTACGGCTGTTTTTGCGCAAGTTGATTATCCAAAAGAGTATTTCAGATCACCTTTGGATATTCCGATGCAATTATCCGGGAATTTTGGAGAGTTAAGGCCCAATCATTTTCATGCAGGTTTTGATTTGAGAACGCAACAAAAAGAAGGATTAAAAGTATACGCTGTGGCCGATGGTTACGTGTCAAGAATAAAGATATCTACATTTGGTAACGGAAAAACAATTTACGTAAATCATCCGAATGGTTTTACCTCCGTTTATGGGCATTTGAAAATTGCCAACGGTGAAATAGAGAACTACATTAAGAAAACACAATATGCAGAACAATCGTTTGAAATCGAAATGTTTTTTAAGCCTGGTGAAATGGTGGTGAAAAAAGGCGAAATCATTGCTTTTTCTGGAAATACAGGAGCTTCAGAAGGACCACATTTGCATTTTGAATTTCGGGATTCTAAAACTGAGTTTATTATCAACCCGATGCTTTTTGGTTTTAATAAATTTTTAAAAGACACGAAGAAGCCCATCATATCAGGAGTTTATGTGTACCCTTTAGATTCCCAAACCACAGTCAATAATTCAAAGCGACCTTTATTACTGAATGTCTCGTTGCAAAAAGATGGGACCTATTTATCGGATAAAGTGGTGGCCAATGGCGCGATAGGTTTTGGCATTTCGGCTTATGACACTGATGACGTTTCGTTTAATAATAACGGAGTGTATAAAGTGCAGTCTTTTTATAATGGTAAATCAAACTTCGGATACGAATTTAATACCTATTCATTTGATGATATGCGTTACATCAATGCGCTAATTGATTATTCGCGATACAAGAAAATGAAGCAACGGGTTCAGAAATTATTCATGAAAAACCCATATAATTTGAGTTTCATTCAAGCCGATGAAAATAAAGGGATTTTACAAGTAAGTCCTAATTTAGCATCGCAATATCGTATTGAAGTTTCGGATTTCTTTGGAAATAAAAAAACGATAGCCATTCCAATCAAATATGATGTTCTGCCTACTGTAATCCTAAAGGAGTCAATTCAATCTAATTATTTTGTAAGAGCAAACAAAGACAGTAATTTTGCGTTAGAGAATATGTCGGTTTTCTTTCCTGCGGGGACTTTTTATGAAGATTTTGATCTAAATTTTGATGTAAAAAATGATACATTATTTTTACACGATGACACGATTCCTGCACATACGAATTTTACAGTTTCAATTGAAGACACAAAATCAACTGAAGCGCAAAGAGAAAAAATGTTTATCGGCAGAATCGAAGGAAAAAAAATAAATTACAATCCCACCTACAGAAAGGATAGCGTTTTCAATACGAAGGTTAAAATTTTAGGTAAATATGCATTGGTTTCGGATATGGTCGCGCCAAAAATAAGCATTGCTATTCCCATAGAAGGAAAATGGATTAGCGAGCAAAAAACAATTCAGCTTTCCATTTACGATGAATTGTCAGGCATAAAATCATACAATGGCTATTTAAACGGAAAATGGGTATTATTCGAATACGATAATAAAACCAGAAAATTAACTCATTATTTCAGTGATGGAATTGTTGCTGATGGTGCCAATGATTTAAAACTTGTGGTGGTGGATAATGTAGGAAATTCGACAGTCTTTGAAACTCGCTTTTTCATAAGCTTAAAAAAATAAAAACCAAATCACTTGAGGACTAATAAATTAATTTTTGTTTTCTTTTTTTGCTTCGCAAGCCTAACTTTATTGGCCCAAACGGCTAGAATAAAAGGAGTTATTTTGGACAAAAACAATCAACCGGTAGAAAACGTAAATGTTTCGTATTCCAATGTTGGCACTCACTCCAATAAAAATGGATTTTATGATCTAAAAGTCCCTGCGAACCAAAAAGTAACGTTAGTTTTTACGCACGTCTCTTTAAAAAAAATTACGATTGCTTTTTCTTTGGATTCCAATGAACAAAAAGAGTTCAACCCAGTGATGAGCGATCAGGAAGAACAAATGGGTGAAGTGATAGTGACATCGAATAACAGAAAGTTAATTCAGGGTGTTACTGTAATTGAGCCTGAAATGATCCGAAAAATTCCGGGCGCTAATGCTGGTATCGAAAACATTTTAAAAACCTTGCCCGGAGTAAATTCTAATAATGAATTGAGTACCCAATACGCGGTGCGCGGTGGGAATTACGACGAGAATTTGGTCTATGTAAATGAAATTGAAGTCTATCGCCCGTTTTTGATTCGGTCTGGACAACAAGAAGGATTGAGTTTTACCAATACAGATTTAGTACAAAATGTTGATTTCTCGGCGGGTGGTTTTCAGGCGAAGTTTGGAGATAAATTATCCTCTGTTTTAGATATTACTTACAGGAAGCCGGTTAGATTTGGCGCAAGCCTCGAAGCGAGTTTTCTTGGAGGAAGTCTCTCTGTTGATGCGGTTTCCAACGATAAAAAGTGGTCTGCAGTAGCGGGAGTCAGATACCGCAACAACAGCCTTTTGGTAAAAAGCCAAGAAACGCAAACAAATTTTACGCCATCCTTTGCGGATATTCAAACCAATATAAGCTATCAGTCTTCGGCTAAATGGCAATGGAGTTTTCTGGGGAATATTTCTCAAAATAAATACCAATATCAGCCATTGACGAGGCAGACTAATTTTGGAACGATCGATAATCCTATGGCACTGACTGTTTTTTATGAAGGTCAGGAAAAAGATAAATACGATACTTATTTTGGAGCTTTAAAGACAACTTTCAATCTTTCGGATAACTTTACTTTGAAATTTATCGGTTCTGTTTTTCAGACTTTAGAACAAGAATATTTTGATATTTTCGCCCAATACCGTTTAGGCGAAGTGGATTCCAGTATTGGATCAGAAACGTTTGGAGAAGTTGCTTTTACAAGAGGAATTGGTTCTCAGTTGAGTCATGCAAGAAATGATTTGGATGCCTTAATTGTAAATACTGAGATAAAAGGATTCCACGATTGGAAAGAAAACCAATTTGAATGGGGCATAAAATATACACGAGAATCTATTCGTGACAGAATAATAGAGTGGGAGATTATTGATTCGGCTGGTTTTTCACTGAATCCACCAATTATTGATTTGCCTAAAAATGATCAACCGTATTCGCCTTACACTGGACCGCTTGTTCCATATCAAAATATCCGAGCAACTAATTTTAATTCTATCAACAGATTTTCAGGCTATGGTCAATGGAGTTTGAAATCGAATATTGGTTCTAGTAAAGTTTGGTATAATGCCGGAGTTCGCATGCACAATTGGGAAGTTATAGGCGCTACTGTAACAGGAAAATCACAGGTTACTTTTAGTCCAAGAGCACAATTTGCGATAAAACCAGATTGGGAGAAAGATTTGGTTTTCAGACTTTCGGGAGGTTTATACCATCAGCCGCCATTTTACAGGGAATTGAGAGATGCTGAGGGAATCGTGCAACCCAATACGAAGGCGCAACAATCTGTTCATTTTGTTTTTGGGAATGATTATAGTTTCAAAATGTGGGAACGTCCTTTTAAATTGGTTTCGGAGTTGTATTATAAATCGTTGACAGATGTAAATACGTACACCATTGACAATGTTCGCATTCGTTACGCTGCCAACAATAATGCAACAGCGTATGCGCAAGGATTAGACGTTCGCTTGAATGGGGAATTTGTGCCAGGAACAGAATCTTGGTTTAGTTTTGGTTATTTAAAAACAGAAGAAAACAGCAAAGACAGAGGGTATATTGCCAGACCTACAGACCAAAGATTAAAATTTGGGCTTTTGTTTCAAGATTATATGCCTAATATTCCAAGTATAAAATTGTACCTAAATTTAATTTACAATACTGGATTGCCGGGAGGTTCGCCGTCGTATGCCGATCCTTATCTGTATCAAAACAGGTTGAATGATTACCGCCGTGTGGATGTAGGTTTCTCCAAAGTTTTTATCGATAATACAACCGTAAAAAAGAATACGGGTTGGTTTAAAGATTTTAAAGAGTTGGCGATAGGTTTAGAGATTTTTAATCTTTTTGACAACCAAAATGCCATTACGAATACTTGGGTTCGCGATGTATATTCTAAAAATCAATATGCAATTCCCAATTATATGACTACCAGAGTTTTTAATGTGAAATTGACTGCGAAGTTATAACCGTAAAGAATTACTAAAGTTTAACCCAATTTTAATTCGTTAAATCAAGTATTGAATGCCATTACCATTTTTAAAAATGACTACATTTGAATTATAATAGTACAACAACATGAAAAAATTATCTATCACAATATTAGGAGTTGCATTTTTGCTTTTAGCCAGTTGTAAAGAGGAGGTTGAAAAACCAAAAGTTACTTATGATGGAACAAATAGAGCAAAAGAACTTGCCAAAGCTGATTCAACCCAGATTCAAATTGCCGATTTACCACTTCAAATGGAAGGAACGGATTATTTGATTCATCCTGTGGCGGATTTAAGCATTCGTGAAAAAGGGATAAAATCGAGGTATGGTTCTTCCAGTGTTAATGATTTGAGTTTTACCATATCAAATTATGGCGAATTTGAAATTACTGGTTTTCTGCAGAATTTAAAATTTCAAAAAGTTGATTCGGATTCCATCAGGAAATTAACAGACAAACCTGTTTTGATTCAAACAGCTACGTATCTGAAGTCGGTTGCTGATAATACCAATAATCAAATTATGGTATACACGATGGTTGATATGGATACAAATAAAGATGGAAAATTAGATACAAGTGATATTAAAGCATTGTATTTAAGCGAAATAAGCGGCGAGAAATTCACTAAAATATCTTCTGATTTTCAGGAATTAATTGATTGGAAATTGATTGGTTCTAATAATCGTCTGTACTATAGAACGGTTGAGGATACCAATAAAAACGGCGAATTTGATAAGAAAGATGTGGTGAATTATTACTATATCGATTTGTCAAAAAAGGAATGGAAAATAATTGGATATGAGCCAGTTTAGAAACACTGATTTTAAATCAAAATATCACTTTCCAAGTCTGATTTCTCAATCGTGAAATCAAAACCAAGTTGTTTTACTAACTGAATGACCAGGTTTTTATACCAGTTTTCGGATTTGGGATGAATGTAAATTTTTTCGATTAACTGATTGATGTCTACATTAATTTTTAATCCATCATTTATTTTTATATCGCTTTCGCCAATGTCAGTGATAATGCGTACTTCGCCTTCATACTGAAAACTTTTTCGTTTGAATAAAAAAGGGAAAAACATATCGTCAAACGGAATGTGTTCTTTTTTGTAATCGATATAATTTACTTCCCCAATATATTGCTTGAAATTTATTTCAGGAATAAGCGATTTTTGCAAACGCCCAATTGTAGACTGAATTGCTAGACCTTCACTGTTTTGTGTGAAAATTTGCCACATGGCGAACGATTCATATTCATTGATGTGCCAGCTGCTGATGGCTACTTTTTCCCGATGTGTTTTGTAATAGTTCAAAAAGTCAGGCTTGTCAATCGAAAGTTTTTTTATTTCCTCGAAAGTAGGTTCGCTAAAAGTACCTTCATATTGATCTTCGAATTTATCCGACCGTGACATGAATAATTTGTCGGACATCAATAAATCTAAAAACTTAGATAAGTCCAGGTATTTCCAAACAACAGTATCTGGATCTTCAGGAAGTTTTATGTTTGGATTGGTGATGTACATTTTTCAGACTTAAAGATTTAAAAAATAATATACTTTAAAGATTTTAATGGTCACGAAAAACGGTGTTCTTCATCGTTATTCGAAAGATTGCATAGACACTAATTTATTATACATGCCATTCAATGCAATTAGTTCGTCGTGCTTTCCTTGCTCCACTATTTTTCCTTTTTGCATCACCACAATCAAATCTGCTTTTTGAATTGTAGAAAGGCGGTGCGCAATAACAATGGAAGTTCTGTTTTGCATCATGTTTTCTAATGCTACTTGCACGAACTTTTCGCTTTCAGTATCTAAGGCTGATGTAGCTTCATCGAGAATCATAATCGGAGGGTTTTTCAAAACAGCCCTGGCAATAGATAAGCGCTGTTTTTGGCCACCGGAAAGTTTGTTTCCGCTGTCTCCTATGTTAGTATGAATCCCGAACGGTAAATCTTTAACAAATTCATAGGCATTGGCAATTTTTAACGCTTCAATAATCTCCTCATCTGTAGCGTCTATTTTTCCCAATGCGACATTGGCTTTGATCGTGTCATTAAATAAAATGCTGTCCTGTGTAACCAAGCCCATCAAACCTCGAAGTGATTTTAAACTAAAATCTTTTATGTTTGTTCCGTCAATGGTGATTTCGCCTTCACTTGTGTCATAAAAACGGGTGAGCAAATTAGCAATGGTACTTTTTCCGCTCCCAGATTGCCCGACAAGAGCCACCGTTTGTCCTTTTTTGACTTCAAGCGTAAAGTCTTTCAAAACATTTTCTTTTTCGTATTTAAAGTCAATGTTTTTGAGGGTTATGTTCGAATCGAATGTATTTTTTTCTATGGCATTTGCTTTTGAAATGATTTCATTTTCAACTTCTAAAACTTCAAAAACCCGTTCTGCGGCAGCTAAACCATTTTTCACGGCATAAGATGCTTTTGAAATGGCTTTGGCAGGAGTTAGAATATTGAAGGCCAACGTAAGAAAAACAATAAAAGCAGCGCCTTCAAGAGTTTTGTCAATTAACACTAAGTTGCCACCATACCATAACAAGGCAGCTATTGTTGTGATGCCTAAAAATTCACTTAATGGCGTTGCCAAATTATTTTTGTCTCCTATGCTATTTGATAAATGCAATAATCGGGTTACCGAACCGTTGAATCTGTTTTTAAAATTAGGTTCTGCATTATAGCTTTTAATTACTTTCAAACCGCCCAAACTTTCATCTACTATTGAAATCAGAAATCCACTTTCTTTTTGTGCCTGTAAGGATTGTGCTCTCAAATTTTTAGCGATTTTTGAAATTATAAATCCCGAAATCGGAATAAAAACCAAAACAAAAAACGTAAGTTCTACGCTTATAAAAAACATGGTGACTATTGCAAATACAATCGTTAATGGTTCTTTTACAATCAGTTCCAGTATCGAAAAAAAAGAATTTTGAACCTCGTTGACATCACCCAGCATTCGCGCCATAATATCTCCTTTTCTTTTCTCTGAATAGTAGGATATGGGTAATTCAATTATTTTGTCATACATTGCTTTTCGTAAATCGCGTAATACGCCATTTTTGAGATGCATGATGTGATGTGATGCGAGGTAATTAAACAAATTTTTGAATAAAAAAGTGATGATTACCAAAGAAACGACAAGCAAAAGGGCAAACTGAGGACTGTTGTCTTTTGTTAATTCAGTTATTTTAAAATACAAAAGATCAGTTCCGTAATCTTTTATATTTCCAATTCCGGTATAAATTGGCTCTTTTTCAATGGTTTTGACTTTGCCAAAAAGTACTTGAAGTACCGGAAGCAGAGTCAACATAGAAATAGTGCTGAACAAGGCATAAAGAACGTTGTATATCACATTCCAAATAATATGAGTTTTGTACGGTTTAGTAAAAGGAATTAATTTTATTAAATTTCTGTCCATTAGTTCAATTGCATTGCAATAATAATATTTTTAATCTTTTCGTTTAAAATGCTTTCTACATCTTTGAAATCTTCAACTGATTCCAATTCTGTATTTACACTGATGTAAAATTTTATTTTAGGTTCCGTTCCGCTTGGTCTGGCGCAAATTTTAGAACCATCTTCCGTGTAGTAAATCAATACGTTTGATTTTGGAATATTCATTTTGGTTTCCTCATCCGTAAGCAAATTTTTCGCTATCGATGATTGGTAATCTTCCAGCATAATCACACGTTGTCCGTTGATTTCTTTCAATGGATTTTCTCTCATGTCAATCATCATCTGATTGATTTCCTGCAAACCATCCATTCCTTTTTTAGTCAATGAAACTAAGTATTCTTTATAAAAACCGTTATCAACATACAGTTGTAGTAATTCTTTGTAAACCGTGCTTCCTTTAGCTTTGGCTTGAGCCGCAAGTTCACAAATCAATAAAGTAGCCGCAACAGCATCTTTATCGCGTACGGCATCACCTACCATATAACCAAAACTTTCTTCGCCACCACCTATGAATTCCAACTCAGGAAAATCCTTGATCATCTTAGCAATCCATTTGAAACCAGTCAAACCCACTTTGCATTCTACATCGTAATTTGTCGCTAGTTCCATCATCATAGGTGTCGAAACGATTGTAGAACCTACAAACTGTTTCCCATTAATTTTCCCTGCTTTTTTCCATTGTTCCAATAAAAATGCAGTCATCAAAATCATGGTTTGATTTCCGTTTAGCAATATCATTTTGCCTTCGTTGTTTCTAACGGCAATTCCTAAACGGTCACAGTCAGGATCAGTCCCAATAACAATATCCGAATTTGTTTTATCAGCCAAAGCCAATGCCATTGTCAGTGCTTCTGGCTCCTCTGGATTTGGAGATTTTACAGTTGGGAAATCACCATTCGGCACTCTTTGTTCTTCAACAATATTCACATTCGTGTAACCCGCAGATGATAAAGTATCAGGCATTAAGGTTATGGAAGTCCCATGCAAAGAGGTGAAAACAATATTCAGATTTTCTTTGGCGTCAGCCGAAGTTCCAAAGCTGGCATTCTCGATAGTCGATTTGATAAAAGCTTCATCAACTTCGGTATCAATATAATCTATCAAGTCTTCATTGGCAGTAAACTTGATTTGATTGTAATTTAAATTCTCGATAACAGAGATGATTCCCTCATCTTCCGGTGGCACAATTTGTCCACCATCTTGCCAGTATACTTTGTACCCGTTATATTCCGGGGGATTGTGAGAGGCAGTTAGAACTATTCCGCATTGACAACCTAAATGTTTTACCGCAAATGACAATTCCGGTGTGGGTCTCAATTCCGAAAACAAATACACTTCGATTCCGTTAGCTGAGAAAACATCCGCAACTAATTTGGCCAAAGTATCGCTATTATGACGGCAATCGTAAGCAATAACCGCTTTCAAAGGTTGGTTAGGAAATGCAGTATGCAAGTAATCAGAAAGTCCTTGCGTAGTTTTTCCTAGCGTATATTTATTGATGCGATTGTTTCCTACACCCATAACTCCTCGCATTCCACCAGTTCCAAATTCAAGATTTTTATAAAAACGCTCTTCCAGTTCTGTAGCCGAGGTAATCATCAATTCTTTAATCTCTTCTTGTGTAGCGGTGTCAAATATTGGCGTAAGCCACTCATTTACTGCGTCCAATATATTTTGTTTGATCTCCATGCTATAGTTTTTTAGTTTCTAAATTCGTAATTAAAATTTAAATCCAGTTGTTTTGTTTTTAGGAGCAATATCCTGCTATCCGCTGTATCTTTTTCTTTTTTTAAAGAAAAAAAAGAAAAAGGATGCCGCTACTATCAGGGCTAGTTATTAGTTACACGAGAAAAATTATCTTTTCATTTAGTTTTAGTTGAAACTATAAAAAATTAACTTCACTTGATATTTTATAACGCTCTTCATTATTTTTTGTGCGCAAAATTATTTCGCCAAGAAATCCAGCCAAAAATAATTGTGTTCCCAAAACCATTGTGGTAAGCGCGATATAAAACCAAGGATTGTTCGTTACCAGGCTGTAGCGCATGTCATTATACATATGGTATAGTTTTGAAATACCAATATATCCGGCAAGCAAAACCCCAATAATAAACATTAACGATCCCATGGCGCCGAATAAATGCATCGGTCTTTTTCCAAATCTTGAAAGAAACCAAATAGTTATTAAATCCAGGAAACCGTTAATGAAACGTTCCATCCCAAATTTAGTTTCACCATATTTTCTGGCTTGATGCTGCACTACTTTTTCGCCAATTTTTCCAAAACCGGCATTTTTTGCCAAAACCGGAATGTATCGGTGCATTTCGCCCGAAACTTCAATATTTTTTACCACAATATTTTTGTAGGCTTTCAGTCCACAGTTGAAATCATTCAATTCCACTCCCGATGTTTTTCTCGCCGCCCAATTGAATAATTTAGAGGGCAGGTTTTTTGCCACTACGGAGTCGTAGCGTTTCTTTTTCCATCCGGAAACTAAATCATATTTCCCATTGGTAATCATATCATACAATCCCGGAATTTCCTCTGGGCTGTCTTGCAAGTCAGCATCCATTGTAATTATAACATCACCTTGCGCTTTTGCAAAACCAGCATGCAACGCTTGTGATTTTCCAAAATTTTTCATGAAACGAACGCCTTTTACATGAGGGTTTTCTTGGGCAAATCCTTCTATAATATTCCATGAATTATCGGTGCTTCCATCATCCAGAAAAATGATTTCATACGTATAATTATGAGAATGCATCACTTTGATGATCCAATTATAGAGTTCATTAAGTGATTCCTCTTCATTAAGAAGCGGTATGAGTATTGATAAATTCATTAATTTTTATTCTTGTGTAGTTTTGCTTTTAAAGAATGCTGCCAAAATTAATCCGAAAATTGAACTAAAAACAATACTAAAAACAGATCCTTTTAGTAATTCTAATGTAGAATAAGGATTATTTTCTTTTAATTTTGCAATAGCTTCATTAATGGCTGATGCCGGTGTGCCAAATTTTTGCATCATATTGACAGTGTATTTAATCATTAATTCACTTAAAGTCTCTTTGGCAGAAGGATCAATGAAATTGAATAAAAGAACATTAAAAAAAGTTGAAATTAAAATACCTATTAGTGTAGCTATAAAGTAAGTCGTAAAAGCATCCTTAAAAGAGAAAACATTGTTCAGCTCTTTTTTTGTTTTCGAAAGTAAAACAATTCCCAATGTAAGATAAACCAAAATACTTAAGACTCCAATCCACCAAGAAGTAAACAAATTTAAATCAATAGCGTAAATTGTTGAAGTGATTAATGCAGAAACAATTCCAATTGTTACTCCAAAGGTTATTCCATTCTTTTTAATAATTTCATTTATCATTGTTGTTGTTTTAGAATTAATCCACAAATATAACAATTCCCAATATATTCGGAGCTAAAAATCACTTTTTACGATTATATAAAAAAAGTGAGACAAATATTTGATTATTGGAAAAAAATTGTAAATTTGCAGACTCAAAATAATATTGTAAAACAAAAAGTTATAAGGGGTTTATACCTTTTCTGTTAGAAGAAAAGCTTCAAGACAAATTATAATTAACAAATAAAAAAGATTAACAAGATGAAAAAAGGAATTCACCCAGAAAATTACAGATTAGTTGCATTTAAAGACATGTCAAATGACGAAGTTTTTATTACTAAATCTACTGCAGATACAAGAGAAACATTAACAGTTGATGGTGTTGAATACCCAGTTGTAAAAATGGAGATCTCTAGAACTTCTCACCCTTTTTACACAGGTAAATCTAAACTTATTGATACTGCAGGACGTATTGATAAATTCAAAACTAAATACGCTAAACACGTTAAATAATTTTAACTTGTTCATAATTATAGTAAAGCCTTTCTTTTCGGAAGGCTTTTTTTATTTTATTTATTTTAAAACTTTGTAACTTTGAAGACGATATAATAAAAAAGAAAGTTGTTTGAACTAATTTCTAATCAACAAATAACTGAATCAACAAATAAACAATTTTATGAATTACATACTTTTTGACGGACCTTCCAGAAATGCCTTATTGCCTTTTACTTTCACGCGTCCTGTTGCAGATATTCTTATTGGTATCATGACGATTCGTCAAAAATGGGAAATGCGTCTGGGTTCTACCACCACCACATTGACAGAGGAATATTTATCAGAAAAATTTCCAATGGTAGAGTTAGAGGTAAATGTAATGATAAATGCGTCCTTTCTTCCTAATGATGTTTTGATTGAGATGGTAAGTAATCTGGAACCGAATCAGGCTATTTTTAAAGGCGATGAAGTGATTGCTTTTTACACTTCGGAAGAACAGGAAGAAGTAGATTTTGATACTTATGAAATTTTAGAGTACAACGAGGAATGTTTGACGGTACATAATACTTGGGACATTTTTTCTAAAAATGATGCGGCAATACGAGAAGATTTTGAATACTTGACTGAAGACAGAAGATCGCAGCCTATTCCCAAAAGTGTCAACGTCATCGCTTCCGAAAATATATTTATAGAAGAAGGTGCAAAATTAGAGTTTGTTACTCTAAATGCTTCTACAGGTCCAATATACATAGGTAAAGATTCAGAAATCATGGAAGGTTCGGTAATCAGAGGTCCTTTTGCCTTGTGCGAAAATGCAACTGTAAAAATGGGTGCCAAAGTCTACGGAGCAACAACTGTAGGTCCGCATTCAAGAATTGGAGGCGAAGTCAATAATTCCGTTTTATTTGGTTATTCTAATAAAGGACATGATGGATTTTTAGGGAATTCTGTTCTCGGTGAATGGTGTAACGTCGGAGCCGATAGTAACAATTCGAATCTAAAAAACAATTACGAAGAAGTAAAATTGTGGAGCTATGAAACGGAAGGTTTTGCTAAAACAGGTCTTCAGTTTTGCGGATTGATGATGGGCGACCATAGCAAATGTGGTATTAATACGATGTTCAATACAGGAACAGTAGTGGGAGTAAGCGCAAATATTTTTGGCAGTGGATTTCCGCGCAACTTTGTGCCAAGTTTTTCTTGGGGCGGTGCTTCAGGATTCACGACTTATATCACAAAAAAAGCGTTTGAAACTGCTCGGTTGGTGATGAGCCGCCGAAACGTAGATTTTGATGAAAGAGAAGCGGCAATTTTAGAATATGTTTTTGAGGAAACTAAAAAATGGAGAAAAGAATAATTTCTGCATCATATATAAAATAACGTAAGCCTCTTGATTGAGGCTTACGTTATTTTACAGATAAAAATAAATGAACTGATTATTGGTAGGCATACACTAACGAACCATCTTTTATTAAGTCAATCAGAGTGTTAGCATTCTGGTCCGGAACAGAAAAGCAACCCAAGCTGAATTTGCTATACATTCTTTTAGACGAATGGACTACAATATTTCTTTTTAAAGCATTCGAATTTTTGTCACTTTCTAGGCCGTTTAATTTTAATGAATAGCCCCACATTCCTTTATACGTTTGTAGAGTTACGTAACATCCTAATGAAGTTGCGTTGCTTCCTACATTATTACTAAAAGATTGAGGTTTTAATCCTGTTCCGGAGCCGGATCCATGATCAACATTAGTGGTCAGGAGTATTTTACGGTTTTTTAAATCAATAACGTAAAGTCGGGATTCCTCTATTGATTTTGAAAAATCAATTAGGGTTATGATGTTTTTATTTTTGGCTTTATATCCCCATTTTGTTTGTATCTCGTTTGCCTTTTTTACAATTTCGTCATTTTCTTGTGCCGTAATAAAATTAAAAGAGCATAAAAGAATTAATAGTAATGTCTTTTTCATAGAGTTCTTTTTAGCGTATTTCCTGTAATCTGAATAATTCAAGTGTGTCGTTTTACTACCAGTTTAGTTTTTTTAACCGTTTGATTATCAAATGTAAAACTATGAAAAAAGAATATTATTGTAAGTCGATTAAATTTTATATTTCAATGTTTTAAAATTTTTATTGTTGTAACTTAATCAATTGGCTTCTTCCTGAATTAATCTATATTTGCATTTTTAAAATCTGATAATCCAATTATCTAAAAATCTTATAATTTAAATGATTACAGTTAACGATATTTCGGTGCAATTTGGTGGCACTGCACTTTTTAGCGATGTTTCTTTTGCTATAAATGAAAATGATAAAATTGCCCTTATGGGTAAAAATGGAGCCGGAAAATCGACGCTTCTTAAAATTATTGCAGGTCAAAGCAAACCTTCGACAGGGAATATTTCGGCACCAAAAGATGCTGTTGTGGCCTATTTGCCTCAGCATTTATTATCTACGGACGGAGCAACGGTGATGGAAGAAACGTCAAAAGCGTTTGGTGAGATTTTCCATATGAAAGCAGAGATCGACGAAATCAATGAGCAATTGACGATTCGTACCGATTATGAAAGTGATGCTTACATGAAATTAATCGAAAGAGTTTCTGACTTAAGTGAGAAATTCTATGCGATAGAAGAAGTAAATTATGAAGCCGAAGTTGAAAAAATTCTAATCGGTTTGGGATTTGTTCGCGAAGATTTTAATCGTCAAACTTCAGAATTTTCCGGAGGGTGGAGAATGCGAATCGAATTGGCCAAAATCCTCTTGCAAAAACCAGACTTAATACTACTGGATGAGCCAACCAACCACATGGATATTGAAAGTATTCAATGGTTAGAGGATTTTTTGATTAATTCAGCCAAAGCTGTTGTTGTGATTTCTCACGATAAAGCTTTTGTAGATAATATTACGAATCGTACCATTGAAGTTACAATGGGACGTATTTATGATTATAAAGCCAAATATTCTCATTATTTAGAACTTAGAAAAGACAGACGTGTGCATCAGCAAAAAGCGTATGACGAGCAACAGCGCATGATTGCCGATAACAGGACTTTTATTGACCGTTTCAAGGGAACTTTTTCTAAAACGGATGCCGTTCAGTCTCGTGTTAAGATGTTAGAAAAGCTTGTTATAGTTCAGGTGGATGAGGTGGATACTTCTGCTTTAAAACTAAAATTTCCTCCTGCTGCCCGTTCCGGACAATATCCTGTGATTGTAAAAGATTTGTCAAAATCGTATGGCGATCATGTTGTTTTTTCGAATGCAAATATGGTGATTGAAAGAGGCGAAAAAGTAGCTTTCGTTGGGAAAAATGGGGAAGGAAAATCAACGATGATCAAAGCCATTATGAAAGAAATTGAAATAAATGGCGGTAGTTTAGAAATTGGACATAACGCGAAAATTGGTTATTTTGCCCAAAACCAAGCTTCGTTGTTAGACGAAAATGCCACTATTTTTGAAACCATTGATGATATTGCCGTGGGTGATGTTCGAACTAAAATCAAAGATATCCTGGGTGCTTTCATGTTTCAGGGTGATGATATTACCAAAAAAGTAAAAGTGCTTTCCGGTGGGGAAAAAACGCGTTTGGCGATGATAAAATTATTGTTGGAACCAGTCAATTTATTGATTCTCGATGAGCCTTCGAATCACTTGGATATGAAAACCAAAGACATTATCAAAGATGCTTTGCGCGATTTTGACGGAACCTTGATTTTAGTTTCTCACGACAGGGATTTCCTGGACGGGTTAGCGACAAAGGTTTTCGAATTTGGAAACAAAAGAGTGGTAGAACATTTTGAAGATATTGCCGGTTTCTTGGCTAATAAGAAAATGGAAAGCATGCGAGAGATAGAAAAATAATTCTGTTGGAATCTTTGTAAATCAAAAAGCGGCTGTATTTTTAGAATACAGCCGCTTTTTGTTAAAGTCTAATTCCCGGCGGAAGCAACTCTTTGTAAACAGGATTTTTTTTGAAAAACACTACTATTTTTGGAAGAATAGGAACCACTTTCAATTTTCGTTCAATCGCAATTTCCATTATGTTTTTCAGGAAATTAGAAATAAATTCTTCATCTTCGAACGTTTCCGGAACATTTATTTTGGTTAAAAATATCTTTTTTTCCTGAAAAGAATATTCAACAGAAACTAATCCTTGATCGACTAAAGTTTCAAATTGTCTTGAAAAAGTATTGTCTTTGATTTCCATAGTGCTTGCTGCATCCATAATAATTAACTCTGATTCATTGGTACCTCTACCAAAAGTATTTTTGATTTGGTACTGATCTTGATTTTAAATGCGTCAAAATCTGTAATTCCCATGGCATCTCTTGCCTTCAAAACGTTGTTGTTAACCTCTATTTCGCCTTCAATTAAAAATAAATAAACACCGTTTTTAGGAATTCGTACTTTGTAAGTAACGCTGGTATTGCTCTCGAATATTCCTAAATGGAAAAAGGTTTTCTGGTAAACCCAAAGTGCGTTGCCATCATTTTGATCATTTGGCGAAACAATGTTTACAAAGGTATTAATTTGATTCTCAATATCAAATGATTTCTGGTCGTATCTTGGTGGCACGTTTTCTAAGTCAGGAAAAATCCATAGTTGTAAAGTTTTTGCCTCTTCGCTCTGACTCGCATTCAGTTCAGAATGTTCCACTCCGGATCCCGCACTCATTACTTGGACTTCTCCAAAACGAATGACGCCTTCATTTCCCATACTGTCCTTGTGCGCTAAGCCGCCTTCGAGTGGAATGGTAATGATTTCCATATTGGCGTGACTATGAGTACCAAAACCTGTACCTCCAGCAATGGTGTCGTCATTTAAAACGCGTAACATTCCAAATTGTAAACGCTCAGGGTTAAAATAATTGCCGAACGAAAAAGAGAAATTGGCTTTAAGCCATCCAAAATCGGCCTTGCCTCTTGTATTTGATTCAAATAGTTGCGTTGTCATAAATTATTGATAATATAAAGTAAAAAGCGGATGGGGTTTGAATAAAAAAATTAATTTTATACAAAATTCGCTATAAAAAGACTAAATTTTGTTATAAAATCGTTAAAACAATTATGATTAAAATCCCCGTGTATCTAATGCCTGGTTTGGCGTCAAGTGCTGCTATTTTTGAGCGTATTGTACTTCCCGAAGACACATTTGAAATCCATTTGTTAGAGTGGGAGATTCCGCTGGACAATGAATCATTAACGCATTATGCCCAGAGAATTACAAAGAAAATAAAGCATAAAAATCCCGTTTTGATTGGTGTTTCTTTTGGTGGAATCTTAGTTCAGGAAATGGCAAAATATGTGGACGCACGCAAAGTTATCATTATTTCGAGTGTACGATGTAATTCTGAATTTCCTCGAAGACTAAAAATTGCTAAAACCACCAAAGCCTATAAACTCATTCCGATGAGTTTATTTGCAAATATCGAAAGTCTGGCTAAGTTTTCTTTTGGTGAAAAAGTAAATCAACGGCTCAAATTATATGAGAAATTCCTTTCCGTTAGGGATATTCGGTATTTAAATTGGGCTGTGGAGCAAGTGATTTTATGGGATAGAACCGTTGTTGATGAAAACGTAATTCACATTCACGGTGATGCGGATGATGTGTTTCCTATAAAATATATTAAGAATTGTATCGTTGTAAAAGGCGGGACGCACATCATGATTTTGAATAAATACAAATGGTTGAACGAAAATTTACCTTCGATTATATTGGGGGCAAAAATGAAGTAATCACACTTTAATAACGATATGAAAGGATAAAAATGAAAAAGATGAAATTAATTAATAAAGTAGCGGTAATAAGTACCGTAGTATTTGCGAGTGGCCTATTTGTTTTTGCTACAACAAATGATGCAAAACAAAAAAATATTGAAGATGGAATTGTTTCTAATTTTCCTGTGAAATTAGACTTTGCCGGTGAGGAAACACCATTAAAAATATCAGATGTAATGGAACGTTTTGATCGGGAATTGCTGGTGAATGTGAATTTACACGCGTCCACAATTTTAGCGATAAAAAGAGCCAATCGCGCTTTTCCGGTAATTGAGCCTATTTTGAAAAAGAATGGTATTCCGGACGATTTCAAATACTTGGCAGTAATTGAAAGCGGATTGGTGAATGCAGTTTCGCCAGCTGGAGCACGGGGAGTTTGGCAATTCATGCCGGATACAGCAAAGGAACGCGGAATGGAAGTGACTGAAAATGTAGATCAGCGCTATGACCTTGAAAAATCGACGGAAGCAGCTTGCAGTTATTTTTTGAGTGCCAAAGGAAAATTTGGAAGCTGGACTTTGGCGGCAGCCTCATACAATGGGGGAATGTCAGGTGTCAATAAACAAATTGGAATCCAAAAAGTGTCTGACTATTATGATTTGCTGCTTACGGAAGAAACGTCTCGCTATGTTTTTAGGATTTTAGCTTTGAAAGAGATCATGAAGAATCAGGTAAAATATGAGTTTAATATACTTCCGGGTGATTTGTATGAAATTTTGCCAACCAAGAAAATCGAAATTGACAGTTCGATTACAGATTTGGCGGCATTTGCAAAAGGACAAGGGATTAATTATAAGATTTTGAAAATACACAATCCTTGGCTCAGGGAAACCAAATTAATAAATGATACTGGTAAAAAATACCAAATTGAAATTCCTCTAAAAGGGTATTAATTATTTTTTAAACGATATCAGGCATTTAAGAAAATATAAGTGGAGTTATAAAATCGTTGACTTCAATGCTTAAACTATAAAAAAAGGGTCAAATGTGTTATCATTTGACCCTTTTTCTGTAGTTGTATAAATTATATTTTTTTCATCTGATCTTTCATCATTGTGATCTGATCTTTCAACATATTCTGTTTGTCTAATTTTTTAGCTTCATTCAATAGGGAAGTAGCTTCTAATTTTCTTCTGCGTGTCATGGCAACTCCGGCTAAGTTTAATTTGGCTACAGCCAAATCCATATCCATTGATAATCCTAACTCAATTGCTTTTCTGAAATATTTTTCCGCTTTGTTGATATTTGTTTGTGAAAGCATAATTCCGTGCAAGTAATTGAAATAGCCTTGTTGTTTTTGTACTAAAGCTGTTTCGGGGTTTTTGATGTACGCCAACCATTTTTGGGCACCTTCAAAATCTTGTTTTCTTAGTTTTAAGAAAGCCAATAAGATGAATTCGTTTTTGAAGTAAAGGAATATAGGAATTGCACTTAATAATATTAGGAAGATTCCATTACCGATATTGCTTTCTGTGAATTGCCAAATGCCAGTAGCGATGATAAGTCCGGCGATAATAAGTTTAATATTTCTGTGAAACATAGTGTGATTATTTTAAGATCACAAATATAGTAAAATGAAATGAAAATATTTTTACAAAACTACTTGTGAGGAAAAAAAGTCTTTGTATATTTGCACTCGGTTTTAGAATAACGGTTATTCAAAATAAGAAGACATATAAATAAGATTTTAAAGATACAAAGCAATGAGCAAAAGAACGTTTCAACCATCGAAAAGAAAAAGAAGAAATAAGCACGGATTTATGGACAGAATGGCTTCTGCGAATGGAAGAAAAGTTCTTGCTAGAAGAAGAGCTAAAGGAAGACATAAATTGACTGTTTCTTGCGAACCAAGACACAAAAAATAATGTTTGTATAAACATAAATAAGGCGTTACTTTTTTTAGTATCGCCTTTTTTTATACCTATTCGTTAAAAAATGTTTAAGATTTACAGTTAAAAGATTTGAGTTCAGTAATTTTAATCTTTTCAAAACAACAACTACACAACACAATATCACTATACAATGCCAAAAGATACATCCATAAAATCAGTTTTAATAATAGGTTCAGGTCCTATTGTTATTGGTCAAGCATGTGAATTTGATTATGCGGGATCACAATCTGCACGTTCTATTCGTGAAGAAGGAATTGAAGTTATTTTAATAAACTCCAATCCGGCAACGATTATGACCGATCCTTCAATGGCGGATCATATTTATTTATTGCCCTTAACGACAAAATCAATTATTCAAATTTTAAAGGAACATCCTCAGATTGATGCAGTTTTACCTACGATGGGAGGGCAAACGGCTTTAAATCTTTGTTTAGAAGCCGATGAAAAAGGGATTTGGCAGGATTTTGGCGTAAAATTAATTGGTGTTGATGTAAACGCTATCAATATTACCGAAGACAGAGAACAGTTCAAACAATTGCTTAAAAAAATAGGTGTGCCATCTGCTCCGGCAGAAATATGTACGTCTTATCTGAGAGGAAAAGAAATTGCTCAGGAATTTGGTTTCCCATTAGTAATTCGTCCGTCCTTTACTTTAGGCGGAACAGGAGCAGCTATCGTTTATAAAAAAGAAGACTTTAATGAACTCTTAACTAGAGGTTTAGAAGCTTCTCCTATTCACGAAGTCTTGATTGATAAGGCTTTGATGGGTTGGAAAGAATATGAATTGGAGCTTTTGAGAGATAAAAATGACAATGTTGTTATTATTTGTTCGATCGAAAATATGGATCCAATGGGAATTCACACCGGAGATTCCATCACTGTTGCGCCAGCAATGACTTTGTCTGACACGACTTTTCAAAGAATGCGTGACTATGCAATATTGATGATGCGTAGCATCGGAAATTTTGCTGGAGGTTGTAACGTGCAGTTTGCCGTTTCGCCCGACGATAAAGAAGACATTGTAGCGATTGAAATCAATCCTCGTGTTTCTCGTTCTTCTGCTTTGGCATCAAAAGCAACGGGTTATCCAATTGCAAAAATTGCTTCCAAACTAGCTTTGGGGTACAACTTAGATGAACTGCAAAATCAAATTACTAAATCGACTTCGGCATTATTCGAACCAACTTTGGATTATGTGATTGTAAAAATTCCTCGTTGGAACTTTGATAAATTCGAAGGAGCTGACCGAACTTTGGGGCTTCAAATGAAATCAGTAGGTGAGGTTATGGGAATTGGACGTTCGTTCCAAGAAGCCTTGCACAAAGCAACGCAATCCTTGGAAATCAAAAGAAATGGTTTGGGTGCTGACGGAAAAGGATACACGAACTACGAACAGATTATCGAGAAACTGACTTTTGCGAGTTGGGATCGTGTTTTTGTGATTTACGATGCTATCGCGCTGGGAATTCCATTGAGTCGTATTCATGAAATCACTAAAATTGATATGTGGTTCTTAAAACAATATGAAGAGCTTTATACGTTAGAAAAAGAAATTTCAAATTATAAAGTTGATTCTTTGCCAAGAGAATTGTTATTGGAAGCGAAACAAAAAGGTTTTGCCGACAGACAAATCGCGCACATGGTAGGTTGTTTAGAAAGCCAAGTGCATACGTTGCGAACTACAATGAACATCAATCGTGTGTTTAAATTAGTAGATACTTGTGCGGCGGAGTTCAAAGCAAAAACGCCTTATTACTATTCAACTTTTGAAGCCGAAATAGAAAAAGCGGACGGTACTCGTTACGTGGACAACGAAAGTACTGTTACTGATAAAAAGAAAATAATTGTTCTTGGGTCTGGCCCAAATAGAATTGGACAAGGAATCGAATTTGATTACTCTTGCGTTCACGGTGTGCTTGCTGCCAAAGAATGTGGCTATGAAACCATCATGATTAACTGTAATCCGGAAACGGTTTCGACTGATTTTGATACAGCCGATAAATTGTATTTTGAACCCGTTTTCTGGGAACATATCTACGATATTATCCAACATGAAAAACCAGAAGGCGTAATCGTTCAATTAGGTGGTCAAACGGCTTTGAAATTGGCCGAAAAACTATCTAAATACGGTATTAAAATAATAGGAACGAGCTTTGATGCTTTGGATTTAGCCGAAGACAGAGGACGTTTCTCAGAATTGTTAACCGATTTAAAAATTCCTTTTCCACAATTTGGAATTGCAGAAACTGCTGACGAAGCTTCTGCTCTAGCAGATGTTTTGGACTTTCCATTATTGATTCGTCCCTCGTATGTGTTGGGTGGTCAGGGAATGAAAATTGTAATCAACAAACAAGAATTAGAAGAGCACGTTATCAATTTATTGAAAACGATTCCAGGAAATAAATTGCTTTTAGACCATTATTTGGATGGCGCAATAGAAGCAGAGGCCGATGCAATTTGCGATGGCGAAAATGTGTACATCATAGGAATTATGGAGCACATCGAACCTTGCGGAGTACACTCTGGAGATAGTAACGCCACTTTGCCGCCGTTTAACTTGGGGGAATTTGTAATGCAACAAATAAAAGACCATACCAAGAATATTGCGTTGGCTTTGAGAACGGTTGGTTTAATTAATATACAGTTTGCGATAAAAGATGATATCGTTTACATCATTGAAGCCAATCCTAGAGCGTCTCGTACGGTTCCATTTATTGCAAAAGCTTACGGAGAGCCGTATGTGAACTATGCGACTAAAGTAATGTTAGGTCACAATAAAGTAACCGACTTTACTTTCAACCCACAGTTGAAAGGATATGCTATCAAGCAACCGGTTTTCTCTTTCAGTAAATTCCATAATGTGAACAAAGCATTAGGACCGGAAATGAAATCAACAGGGGAAAGCATCTTGTTTATTGATGACTTGAAAGACGATCAGTTCTATGAATTGTATTCGAGAAGAAAAATGTATTTGAGTAAATAAAAACTTGAATTTTGTTATATGTAAAAAGCCCCGTTTGGGGCTTTTTTTGTGGAATTTGCTGAAAGGTAAAATAGTGCGGATGCTTTTATTGTGCCACGCAACCAAGTCTAGCTTTGGACAGCTTTTTTTTTGAAAGCTTTTTCGTAAATTTTACGCACTTGTTTCATAGATTAAAATTAAGATTATTTCTTAACTTTCTATGATGGCTAAGTTAGCATGTTCACTTTAAAATTTTCCTTCTTTCGATACTATATATTTTCTTAAATCAGAGGTCAGAATATCATTTAATTCTTTTTGATTATTAGCTGTACTTTCAATAAAAGCAAATCCAAAAACAGGATATTTATTTATATCTAATTCTCTAATTAATACTGGTTTTTCAAAATCTTTAGCAAGATCTGAATAGTTAAATCTTAAAATATCCGAAGGGATTATTCCTGAATTATTATCCAAAACAATGACACTAAATGTTTTATTCTCTTTTCCTTTAAATATAGTATCCCAGTCTGGTTTTTTGTTTTCACAAAAGCATTTGTATTCATTAAATCCTAAAGTTACTCCTAGAAGGTCGGCCGTGGTGCAAAATCCACCAAAGCGTAAAGGGTTTACTTCGATGGGGATTATTTTTCCATTTTCATCTATGCGGACTTCTGCATGAGCCGGGAAATTTTTTAAATGTAACTCTTTACCAATTTTACTTAAAAAACATTCAAGATCAATTTTATACTTTTCAATGATTGCTTTGGATGTTAAATAAACCCGATCACTTGTGTCTGTTCCGGATGAAAAGAGGTGGTGTAAAACGTTTAACAAAACAGCATCTCCATTATTGTCGTAATAATAATCGATTGCATATTCTTCTCCACGAATAAATTCTTCAATAATAAAATTACTTGTGTTTAATACATTTTCAGGAAATATACTTTTAAGTTTATCCGGTTGTAACTCACTTTTAGCTTTTATCCAGTCTTTCTCATTTTCTACTATATGAACTCCTATGCTAAAGAAACCAACAGCAGGTTTAATTACAAAAGGGAACCGAATTTCATCATCGGACAATCGTTGGATTTCTTCAATACTTATTTGCTTAAAATAAAAGTCGGGAAATAACTCTTTTATAAGTTCTCTAAACTTTACTTTATTTTTTAAAACTTGTAATTGACTTGATAATTCACTTTCTCCATAATTTTGATCGATCCAAGCTAATGCGTTCTCTGAATTGCTATAAAGAGAAATTTCTGGATTATTTTTTAGTAAAGCGATTGCTTCCTCTTCGGCTATCCACGCCAAAGAATCATCTTTTACCAATTCTTTTGCTACTTTGGTTGCGATTATTTTATAATTATTATCTTTTATTGTTTTGATAAGAAAATCGGAAACAAATGGCTTGTCTATTAAGAACATAATAGTTAGTTATTTTTTACTTTTTATTTCAATAGTTAAAGCAGGACGTTTGGCACTTTCAGCAACTCTCCATCCGGTTTCATAAATCCACTTTGTCATCTTAGTAAGTTTTACGTAGTCAATTTTATCTGGGCTATCGAAGGGGGTATGGTAGTCAGGGTGTAATAAGGTGGTGAAAAATATTGCTGGAACATTAGCTTGAGCATAGGGAAGATGATCGCTTCGGAAGTACCAATTTTCTGGGTGATCTGCAGCATCCCAAGAAGTATCTACTTTGAAGTTGGCAATACTTTTATTAGCTGCTAAAGTGATAGCTACAAGGTCAGAAGAATTAAGATGAGGTTCTGTTACGCCTAATAGCGCCGCAGAATCAGATGCATTGCGTCCTATCATATCGCCATTTAAAACAGCAACTATGGAGGGCAGTTTAACGGTGGGATGGCTAACAAAATAGCGAGAACCCAATAAACCTCTTTCCTCAGATCCGTGCCACACAAATAAAGCCGATCGCTTAGCGGGTTGTGTACTCCACGCATTCCCTATTGCAAGCATCGCTACCGTTACTGATGCATTATCATCAGCACCGTTCCAGATAGGATCACCGTTAACAGCAGGTCCTACTCCGTCATGGTCCTGGTGACCGCTGAATAAAACATATTCCTCTTTCAGTTTAGGATCAGTTCCATCAACCTTTGCAACAACATTAATAGAAGGATAGTCAAAATTCTCTACCTTCAAATTAGTTTTTAAATAAGCGCCTTGTTTAGAAAATATATTTTTTAACTGTTTACTTGCCAACATAATTGGTACCGTAGCTGCAGTAGAGGATTCGGCACCTTCAATTCCATAACTTCCTTCTTGATAATGAAATCCCGTAAACGAAATAAGTGATTCTACAGTATCATCAGCAACAAAAATGATAGCAGTAACACCGCGGCTGAGGAGTTCTTTTCCCTGCTGATTCATGGCAGAAGCGGTATAACGATATTGCCAGAGGCTCACCCAGTCTTGAATAACGGGGGTTGGAGGCATAATATTCATAGCTACAATTTTGCCTTTCAGATCGACAGTATTATCCGGTATTTTGTCTAACCAAACTACGGAGCCTTCTAGGACAGTGTCAACCAAATTAGTTGGCCAAATCTCTTTCCAAAGATCAAGTGCTTTACCATTTACACTAACAGCACTACTATTGGCCACACGGCTGCGTTTCAGATTAAAGAACTGGAAGTAGGTTCCATCTTCGCCTGCTGGTTTAAGGCCAGCTTCACGGGCCTTTTGAGCCACCCAAACAGAAGCTCGCATTTCGCCAAGTTCTCCTCCTCTTCGTCCCCGAAAGGCGTCACCCGCCAGTTCATATAAATCATCTTTTAGATTTTGCTGCTTAATTTTATCTAATTGTGGTGCTGTGCTTTGCGCAAAAAGCGAAGTGGAAATAAATAATATTAAAAGAAGAATTTGTTTGGATTTCATAAGGTTTATTTTTAAAAATTGAAAAGTTTAAAATCGTAAAGGATCTGCAAGTAATGGCAGCCTGTCTGTAATCACTGTTGAATAGCCTAGCCTTTCCAAATGTATAGATAATGTTTTATTACAAATCATCAAAATGACTTTTTATTTGCTGAATGCTTTTGGTACTTCATTGGCTGTGAGTTTTTCTACTATTGCGCTCTAATAATTCCCGAATATAACGTAAATCCGTTTCGTTTACTAAGAAATGTGTCGCATAACGATTCTATTTGGGACTTTATTTTGTATCCTGGTTTCTTAACCGTTTATTAGGAGCATTAAGGTCGTCGCTCATATCTAAACCTTCTCTTGTTAGTAATAAATTTAATTCAGGATTCATTTGTTTGATTTCATGTTTCGATTACGCAAAACAGCAAGAGTTTTATTGTTGGTGCTATAGACGCAACGAAGTCTAGCTTTTGGCAGTAGTCGGTTTATATAATGCTAAATAAATATTCCTCAGCTGTCATAATTGGAATTGTAGAATGCTTAAAGTATTTTCCGTTTCTAGTTATAATTATTGAGCAGTTAGATTGTAAAGCAGTAAAATATTGGACAGCATCTGGAAAATTTTTAAAACTCGAATTTAACGCTTTGTCTATTGTTCTGGGCACAGTTTACAAAACTGCGCTAACGATTGTGTGATATAAGCGGTATCGGGGTTGCGCAAATAATTTAAGCGATTTTTAATACAAAAAATGTAAGCAATCAAAAAGAAGGTTGTTAGAGAGTTTGAGTTCCAGCTGCTTTGAGATGGTGGGAAATTCGTAACCTTTCAATTTTCGGCTTTGCAGAAGAGTTGATGCGAAACGGTAATTCCAATAAATCACACACTAGGTCAAAACCGCTGTTGGTGACTGGTTTTTTTATTTAGGTTGGTTTTTAAGTAAATTAAAAGCTACAAAGTATAATCCCAATAACACAAAAGGAATACTCAATATTTGCCCCATATTTAAACTCATTCCTTTTTCAAATTCTACTTGATTTATTTTTAGAAATTCTATTAAAATTCTCATTACAAATATTAAAGTTATTGTTAAACCAAACAAAAAACCATTTCCTAACTTTATGTTTTTAGTGTTGTAAATAGTGAAAACGATAATAAAAATCATTAAATATGAAATTGCTTCATAAAGTTGAGCTGGATGCCTTGGTATATTGTCAACACGTTTAAAAATAAATGCCCATGGCATTGAAGTCGGATTGCCAATCATTTCAGAGTTCATTAAATTTGCAAGTCTTATAAATGTTGCTCCAAGTGGCGCAACAATTGCAATCAAGTCCAGTGTTTTAAGATAGCTTATTTCATATTTTTTTGAATATAGATAGAGTGAAATAATTAATCCAACTGTACCTCCGTGACTTGCTAAACCTGCAAAGCCAATAAATTTGTATTCTCCGTTTAGAGTTTTCTTAATAGGTAAAATAATTTCTAATAAGTTTTTTGAATAATAATCAAAGTCGTAAAATAAACAATGTCCTAATCTCGCTCCGACAAAAATTCCAATTATTCCATAAACAAACAATGCTTCGTGTGCACTATCTTTTAAGTTTTCTCTTTTAAAAATTCTTTTTAGGATGTACATACATAAAACCAAACCACAAGCAAATAAAAGTCCGTAATATTTTAATGGAAAACCGTAAATGTTTATTATTTCAGAGTCAAAATCCCAATTTATGTACAATGCAATCATATTTTTTTATTAATTTCTATTTTTTGCGATATTTTGGTAAACTTGCCACCAAATAGTATATAGTAATGACGACATCAGACTTATCATCCCTAAATTGGATGGCTTTGTCGAATAAACGTCAGATTTTATTTATTTTCAAATGTAAACAAATTTCTAACTCCCTTATTTTTATGTAATATTTTTTTAAAAAAAATAGATTTAAAAAAGTCCCATTACCGGGACTTTTAAATATGAAAACTTATAATTATTATTTCTTCAATTTCTCCTTGAAAAAATCAATGGTTCTTATCCACGACAAAGTTGCGGCTTTTTCATGGTATCTGGGTTTATATATAAAAAAAGCCCCGTGTAGGGCTTTTTTTATAAGATTGTATTTAGTTTTAGTAGATTATCATTATCGATCAAAGTCGGAGACATTTGCCCAGCGTAAACCAAGTAGCACTTCGGAGAGCGAGAGTCAAAGTCGGAGGCATTTGGCCAGCATAGTTCAAGTAGCACTTTGGAGAGCGGGTAGAATCAATTATGTAGTTTTTGATTGTAAGAGTGAATTTGTTATCATGCAATAAGTGCTAATATTTAAAAATCTATTTACCAAATATGAAACAGTAATTTGTCACTAATATTTAAGCATAAAAATGTGCATTTATTACTGAGGTTTTCGATAGTTTTCGGAAATAGGTTAGTGATGGGGCTACTTATTTTAAGACGGGATAATTTCAATAAATAAAGCCAGTACATCTGCACTGGCTTTATTTGAATACTTTTTTTTACTTAATTGGTAATTGTTATAATACCTGTCATTGAGGAATGAAACTCACAGATGTAATATAATGTGTTTGGTGCATCACTGGGTACAGTAAAAGATATGACACCACTCGAAGCACCATTATTAGTAACACCGTTGTTGTAAGCGCTTGCACTGCCGGTCGTTTGGACGGTCTTTATTAAGAAAGGATGTCCTGGTGTATTCATAGTAAAACTATACGTTTTACCTCTTTGCAAAGTCAAATTTGGATTACTTCCATTCGTCAACCCTCCACCATTAAATACGTAAGATGAAGAACCTGAATTGGTTATGTTGTAATTTACAATATTCGAATTTACTGCATTAGCTCCAATGTTGCCCTGAGCAATTATGGTTGTTAGATTACTAGCGCTTTGATGAACATTTATGTATCCATTAAAATTTAGAAGCTCCTCATAGGTAATGGTGGTTCCATTATTGAGTTTACTCACACTGGTCTCACTCTTTCCAGTAGCACCGATGATCGATGTAAGGTCGATAGCTATAGCTCCTCCCTGAGCCGCAGTATTTAGATGGATGTGTGCGGGAGAACTAACTCCAGCAGTTGTGCCAGTCAAGGAAATACTTACTAAAGTTTCACCACTCACCCTTTTTGTAAATTTTGCTGTGCCGCTTATGGCGTTGTTAGAAACAGCATTTAGCGTGTAGGTTTTACTGGTATTAGTAAGTTCGTTCTTACCAATATCACCTTGTGCGATTAATGTTGATAAAGCGGTAGCACTTTCATGAACATTTATATATCCATTAAAATTCAAAAGCTCATCATAAGTTATGGCAGCTCCAGTATTAAGTTTGTTTACACTAGTATCACTTTTTCCGGTCGATCCAGTTACTGATGTAAGATCTACTACCACACCGCCCGTTTGAGCGACAGTGTTAACGTGAATATGTGCAATAGAACTAACTCCTGGAGTTGTTCCCGTTAGCGCAATACTTACCAAAGCTTTACCGCTTACCCTTTTGGTAAATTTCGCTGTACCACTTATGGCACTATTAGAAACGGCACTTAAGGTATACGTTTTGCTGGTACTTGTGAGTTCATTAATACCAATGTCGCCTTGCGCTATCAATGTTGCAAGATCGGTTCCGCTAAGGTGGGTATTAACATAACCATCTAAAGTAATTAACTGCTCGTAAGTGACGGGCGAGCCATTATTCAAAGCTGTAACAACCGTTTCACTTTTGCCGGTACTTCCAGTAACAGAAGTTAGGTCGAGTAAAATGGCTCCACTTTCTGCTGCTGTACCAGCATGGATGTGTGCTGGATGACTTCCACTAGCATTTGTGCCGCTTAATTGAACAGTAATAAGCGTAGCATTATCATTTCTTTTCGAAAACGTAACGGTTCCGCTGATAGCAGGGTTTGATTTAGTGTACAAGTTGAATTGTTTAGATTCCCCAGTGAGTTGTGGTGAAGTGTCGTCATCACTACATCCAATAAAAAAAGTTGTGCTAACTACTAGAAAACACAATAAGGAAAATAATTTGCTAAAATTTTTCATAGTCTTTTTGTTTAGTTTTTTTATGTAAAGATTAAACAAAAATAATTATAATTGTTTCTTAATATTTGTAAATTTGTGATTTATTTAACATAATAATAATAATAATAATAATAAGTCATGATTTATTTAACTGAATTTGGAATGGCTTCCAAATTAGAATTTGGTGCTTGTTCAAAACTTCAAAAAAGGTATCGTTTTTAATCCTTCTGGAACTAACGTCCAGAAACATTAAATTCGGCCTGTTGTACCTTCGACTTGCCTCGAAGAGATTCGCGGGGCTTTTTGGAGTTATAATCCTGTTCCATGATTCTGCCGTTTCGCTGAACCGGTCTATGTAATCAAAGATGAACTCATTTTAGACCCACTGCTGTAACGGCCTAAGAAACGTTTTATGCAGTCGTTTTGGGTGGGATTCCCCAAATGGATATAATAGAAACCGATGCGATGCACCTCGCTTTAGCCTCTGGTTATTTTAGCAATGAACTCAGGCCCTTTGCTCATCTTTATCTTCATGGACTTTGCCCACTTGTTAAAAGATAGTTCAATTTACTTAATGTTTTCTTCGCAAATAATTAAAATTAATTCCAAAAAAAAGCCCCGATCAAGGGACTTTAAAAAATAAAATTATTTTTTCAATTTCTCCTTGAAAAAATCTATCGTTCTTGTCCACGATAAAGTTGCGGCTTTTTCATCGTATCTGGGAGTCGTATTGTTATGAAAACCATGATTCACACCTTCATAGAAATAAGCGACATGTTCTACTTTGTTTTTTTTAAGGATGGCTTCGTAAGCGGGCCAACCTTCATTTACCCGGGTGTCTAAACCGGCATAGTGCACCATGATTGGCGTTTTTATTTTTTCAGCTTCTGCTGCAGTGGGCTGTCCTCCGTAATACGGAACTGCGGCACATAATTTTGGTATTTTGACCGCCATCATATTGGCAATCCAGCCGCCAAAACAAAATCCTACCACACCTATATGTCCATTACAATCTTTGTGCGATTTTAGGTATTTGTAAGCTGCAATGAAATCTTCGAGCATTTCTTCACGGGTCCGTTTTTTTTGTAATTCCCTTCCTGCATCATCATTTCCGGGGTAACCGCCCAGAGGCGATAATGCATCCGGTGCTAAAGTAATGAAGCCTTCCACAGCGGCTCTTCGTCCTACATCTTCAATATACGGATTCAGTCCGCGGTTTTCATGTACGACAATGATTCCCGGTAGTTTCTTTTTGGTTGCGGTAGGTTGCGATAAAAGTCCTTTGATCGTTCCACCGCCTTTAGGAGAATCGTAAGTTATAAATTCTGATTGTAGTCTTGGATCGTCTGGCTTGATTAAGATAGAATCCACGTAATTGGGCGTCATAAAACTCAGAAGTGACGGAAGCGTGAGTGTTCCTACCGCAAAAAGGGAAAGTTTCTCGACAAATTGTCTTCTTTCAATTTTATTGTGGGCATAGTCGTCGTATAAGTCAAATATTTCCTGACTGATATCTTTTTTGGTTATTTCTTTCATAGCATTTTTTTTGATTCAACTAAATTAGGAAAAAAAGTGATTGTTTTACAGGACAGTAATTTCATTTTTTAGAGCAATCAGTTACAACAAGGCAAAATGGAATTCTAATTGCTTTGTGGTATATTTTTTTATAACCACAAAGAGAGGTCGCAAGATTGGCGTTTTGGTAATACAATAAATGCATGTTTTAAGGACGCTGATAATTTGGATTTACGCAAATTTTATAGTTTATTTTTCAAAAAAACAACCAGCAATTCCTGTACTTAACCGGCTTCTTCAAAAGGATGGTTGGCATTGGAAACTACAGTTAATTGTTTTATTGATTTCAGTTTTTTTAAGCCATTTTGTTCATCATGATTACCGTAGTGTCAAGACTTCCTACAATAAATGTAGTGGGAGCAGTAAAGAGCGGCAATTCGGTTATGACTAAATCCAGACGCCCGCCATCGGAAACCACAGCTTTAATTTTTTCGTTGGAATGTGTTGTTGTACGGAATGCAGATGTGGCTTTTGTACGTGCCCCAAAAAAACGATGGTAAGTTTGCTGGTTTTGTCTTATTGCAGTATCGATTGTGTCGTTTCAATCAAAGAGTCATTCAGAAAATCAATATGAAAGTGATTTTTGTGCATTTCATTTTCTTCTTCGTTGAGTAAATCAAAAAGGACACTGCCCATGTTTTATTGCTAAATAAGTTCTGCTACCATTCTATTTCGGGGTTGGGTACGTTGCTGCCTCTTTCGTAAGGGAACAAATCGATTCCGGTCGCAATTTCCAGTCGTATCAAATCTCCTTTTTATGTCACTCTGGATAAAGCAATATCCAAATCTAATTTTTCCATGATTTCTAATTTTAATTATGTTACAAACTGTAAGATCGCCTTACTCAGTTGTTGTACCTAAGCGCAGCATTTGAATCACTTCTTCATCTTCCACCTGGTTAAACTCTTCATAAAAACTACCAACTCCCCTAAAATATTTAGAAGCAGTCAAATAAATTAACTCATCAGCATTTTTTTCAAATACGGGCACAGTATCATAGGGTATTACTGGAACAGCAACGATTATTTTCGAAGGATTTTTTTTTCGCAACATGGTGATACAGGAGAGTAGCGTATTTCCTGTCGCAATACCATCATCTACTAAAATCACGTTTTTATTTTCGAGATCAAGCGGTTTTCTGTTGCCCATGTAGCGTCCATATTTTTCATCCAGTTGTTGTCGGAGTCTAATAATTTCATCGTCGATAAACTTTTTAGGGACGTCTGAATGCTCATCAAGAATCATGGAGTCCATGGAAACAGCCCCGATCGCAAATTCTTTATTAGAAGGATGACCAATTTTTTTTGCAAGTACAATATCCAGAGGAAGATGTAAGGTTTTTGAAATTACGATTCCCACAGGAACGCCACCTCTGGGAACGGCAAGAATTACGCTATTTGTATCTTGGTATTTTTTTAATTTTTCAGAAAGCAATAATCCAGCCTCAATTCTATCTTTTAGTAGCTCGTTATTCATTCTATTTAGTTTTTAATAATTATTATAAATAATAAATATAAAGGTACTGATTTTCAAGTAGTTTTATATTTTATACCAGTTTTTTTGTATTTAATAGTGGAATCTCGAATGGAAATTTTCTCGATTAGTTTGGGTCTTACATGAATTTTAATTTAACTGGAAAAAGCATCTTTTTTTGAACGGGATTTTAACTAAATTTACTAGCAAATAATTATTAAAAAAAATCTTCCCTTGAATACAATAAATGCCAAAGCAAAAGCTGATAAGAATACAGGTTTTGGAACCAACGCCAATAATTATGGCGGACGTTTCGTTAATAAAAATGGGACGGCTAATGTAGAGAAACAGGGAATGCATTTTTTGCATCGCATCAGTTGGTATCACACTATGATTGATATGCAAGGGTGGAAATTTATACTGATCATTCTCTCGTTTTACGTGGCTATCAATTTTGTATTTGCTTCTATTTATTACGGAATTGGAATCGAACATCTGAATGGGATTTCAACTACAGATAATGAATGGGTCAAATTTGGACAGGCTTATTTTTTCAGTGCACAAACCTTTACCACAGTGGGTTACGGGCATATAAGTCCTAGCGGTTTTTTAGCCAGTGCGCTTTCTGCTGCCGAAGCGCTGATAGGGTTATTAAGTTTTGCCATTGCTACGGGTTTATTTTTTGGCCGATTTAGTAAGCCTACCGCTTTTTTGAAGTTTTCCCATAACGCTGTAATTGCACCATATGGAGAAATTACCGGTTTGATGATTAGAACCACACCATTTAAAAATACAAATTTCACGGATGCTGAAGCCAAAATAACTCTTGGGATGAGCGTGGAGGAAAACGGGAGAAGGACCAATAAATTCTACGCGTTGGAATTAGAATTGGACAAGATAAATGCATTGACTTTAAGTTGGACCTTAGTACATCCAATTACAGAAGACAGTCCGCTTTATAAATTCACGGCAGCTGATTTTAAAACAACCAATGGTGAGATACTCGTCTTTATAAAAACCTTTGACGATATGTTTAGTAATACTGTTGCCGCTCGCACCTCGTATACTTTTGACGAGGTTATTTACGGTGCCCAATTTGAACCGATGTACACCAGAAGTGCCGACAATTCAAGAACAATTCTTAATTTGGATAAGTTAAATGTTTACAACAACGTTGATTTATAGTATTACGCATAGTTTTTATTTATTTTGAGCAGAATGTTAAATTAATATTTTACATTTGTTTAATAAATTTAGACAAAAGATGAACAATATAAAAAGTGTGTTTAGTATAAAAGATCTTGAAAACCTTTCAGGGATCAAAGCGCATACGATACGAATTTGGGAGAAAAGGTATGATATCCTTCAGCCGATGCGTACTGATACAAATATCCGATTATATGATTTGGTGAGTTTGCAAAAACTATTAAACATCACATTATTACATGATTATGGTTATAAAATTTCAAAAATAGCGACTTATCCACAAGAAAAAATACCGTCTTTAGTACGCGAAATAATATCGAGTAAAACAGCCAAAAGTCACGCTATTAGTGAGTTCAAAATGGCAATGATGAACTTTGACCAAGAGCTATTTTTTAATACCTATAATTGGTTGATTGCGGAAAAATCATTCAAAGAAATTTTTCATCAAGTTTTCATTCCTTTAATGAATGAACTTGGATTGTTGTGGCAGTCTGATACTATAACGCCTGCTCACGAACATTTTATCAGCTATTTAATTAAACAAAAACTTTTAATCAATACTGAAAAGCTTCAGATTTTAAAACAAACCAAACTCGATAAAGTTTTCGTTTTGTCACTTCCTATGAATGAAATCCACGAATTAGGATTAATGTATCTTAATTATGAAATTCTGTTGAATGGCTACAAGACGATATATTTAGGGGAAAGTATGCCGATTGAAAATCTGAAAGATTTGAAAAAGCATTTTAATTCCATTGTTTTTGTATCGTACCTTACGGTGCAACCCGAAAAAGATATTATCGACAGTTACATTCAAAAAATGTCTGATGAGTTGTTGGATGATACCACTGAATTATGGTATATTGGACGAATGGTTGAGTTTATTAAAAAAGAAGAAGTTTCGGAGCGAATTACAATTTTTAATTCAATTACGGAATTAGTCGACTGGATTTAACTGTTCTTGTTTAAACAATTCGTATATTTGCTAAACAAATGAAGAAAATAAAAAAGATTACGATTATAGGTTCTGGGTTCTCTGCATTAGCAGCTGCGGCGTATTTAGCACAGAGCGGCCACGATGTCACAATATATGAAAAAAATGATGCTGTAGGCGGACGAGCACGACAATTAAAGAGAGAAGGATTTACTTTTGACATGGGGCCAAGTTGGTATTGGATGCCAGACGTTTTCGAACGTTTCTTTGCTGATTTTGGAAAAAAAACCACGGATTATTATGAACTCATAAAATTGTCTCCTGCCTACCGAGTGTATTACGGAATTGATGATTTCATAACAATAGCAGACAATTTAGCGGATATTACACTTGCTTTTGAGGCTATCGAAAAAGGCAGCGGCAAATTGCTGAATGACTTTATGGCTGAGGCCAAAAGCAATTATGATATCGCGATCAAAGATTTAGTGTACCGTCCGGGCGTTTCAGCACTCGAATTAATAACTGTGGAAACAGCCATGAAAGTGGGACAATTTCTAAGCACTGTTAGTAAAGATGTTCGTAAAAAATTTAAGAATGAAAGACTAATTCAGATTCTGGAATTTCCCGTATTGTTTCTGGGAGCCAAACCTTCGGATACGCCGTCGTTTTACAGTTTTATGAATTACGCCGACTTCGGTTTGGGAACTTGGCACCCCAAAACAGGAATGTTTGATGTCGTGAGAGGAATTGAAAATTTAGCGTTAGAATTGGGAGTGAAATTTCAAACCAATTCCAACATCGAAAAAATTATAGTCGAAAATAAAACAGCAGTAGCCATTCAGGTCAATGGTGAAATCATTGCTTCCGATTTGATTTTGAGCGGTGCAGATTACCATCACACCGAAACCTTGTTGAATCAGGAACACCGAGCGTATTCTGAGAAATATTGGGACAGCAGAGTTTTCGCACCTTCATCGTTATTGTTTTATGTAGGTTTCAACAAAAAAATTGAAAACATTTCGCATCATGCATTGTTTTTTGATGTTGATTTTTACCAACACGCCAAAGATATTTATGATGAACCGCAGTGGCCAAAAGAACCGTTGTTTTATGCAAATTTTCCTTCGGTGACCGATAAAACTGCCGCTCCGGAAGGAATGGAATCTGGCTTTTTTCTGGTACCTTTGGCTCCGGGAATCAATGATACTGAGTCCTTGAGAGAAGAATATTTTGAAAAAATAATGCATCGTTTTGAAACTTTAACACAACAAAGTGTAAAAAATAATATTATTTTTAAACAATCATTCTGTAAAAATGATTTTGTGTCAGAATACAATTCGTACAAAGGAAATGCTTACGGAATGGCAAATACTTTAATGCAAACCGCATTTTTGAGACCAAAGTTAAAGAGCAAAAAAGTTAAGAATTTATATTTTACCGGTCAATTGACCGTGCCGGGACCAGGCGTTCCACCAGCACTAATTTCTGGAAAATTAGTATCGGAATTAATTAATAAGCAATTTTCAGAACAATAGTATGAAGGAATTATTTGATGATGTATCTTTTAAATGTAGCAAGTTAGTTACTAAAAATTACAGTACCTCTTTCTCTTTGGCGGTATATATGCTGTCGCCAAGTATAAGGGATGCCATTTATAGCATTTATGGTTTTGTTCGTTTTGCGGATGAAATCGTGGATACCTTCCATGGTTATGATAAAGAAAGTTTAATCACTGAGTTTGAAGATGAGTATTACAAAGCCTTTGAAAGAGGAATAAGTCTAAATCCGATATTAAACTCTTTCCAGCACACGGTTAAACGGTATAATATAACGGACGACCTTATTCAGGCTTTTCTAAAAAGTATGAAATTAGATTTGATCAAATCAGATTATCACAGTAAATTAGAGTATGACGCCTACATTTACGGTTCTGCGGATGTCGTTGGTTTAATGTGTCTAAAGGTTTTTGTGGCCGGGGATAATAAACGATATGAGCAACTGAAAGGTGAAGCGATGCGGTTAGGTTCTGCGTTCCAGAAAGTAAATTTCCTGCGAGATTTAAAGGACGATAATTTGGTTTTGAACCGCAATTATTTTCCCGGAGTTGACTTGAATTCTTTTGATGAAAATGCGAAAACGGCTATCATCAATGAAATCGAAGAAGATTTCAGAGTGGCTTACGAAGGAATTATAAAACTTCCTATTGAAGCTAAGTTTGGCGTGTATACAGCGTTTGTGTACTACAAAAAACTATTAAAAAAGTTAGAAAACACGCCTTGTCACGAAATAGGAAGTGCAAGAATCCGAGTTTCTAACTACACCAAAGCCGGTTTGCTGGCAAAATCTTTTGTGTCTTATAAATTAAAGTTAGTTTAAATGACAACTTATTTTAAAAAATTGTTACACTTAAATACATAACAAAATGATATTTTTCTTGATTTTTCTAGGTACTTTTTTAATAATGGAATGCGTAACCTGGTGCACCCATAAATATGTAATGCACGGATCAATGTGGTACTTCCATGCGGATCATCATGAACCTAAATATGCGAATGTTTTTGAACGGAATGATATCTTTTTTGTAATTTTTGCTGTTCCAAGTATCGTTCTGTTTTATTATGGTGTCGAAGGAGGTTTGAACTATAAATTCTTCATCGGACTGGGAATTATGTTTTACGGTCTGTGTTATTTCATGATCCATGATGTCTTAATCCATCAACGGTTTAAGTGGTTCAAACACACCAATAACAAGTATTTAATCGGTTTGCGAAAAGCCCATAAAATACATCACAAACATTTGGGCAAAGAGTACGGAGAATGTTTCGGAATGCTTTTCGTACCTTTCAAATACTACAAAATTTAAAGAGTAATTGGGGCGTGACCTCACTTTCACTAGCGTTACAGTTGGGTCGGGCTATCCGTTCCCGCTTTTTTATCACCACCCTGTCAGGGTTTTGAACCCTGACAGGGTAGTCATAAAAAGAGCTCCACTTTTATCCCTCACGCGAACTCAGTGTTCCATGAAGGTATTTATCTTTAAAACACAACCATGAAAATATACAAACAAGAAACCGTTCAGCACGTAAATGCAACTGTCGAAGAATGCTGGGCTTTTTTTTCGAATCCAAAAAATCTTCAGAAGATCACACCAGAAGGAATGGGTTTTCAAATCACGGATTACGATCATAAATCCATGTATCCAGGGCAAATTATTCAATATAAAGTAACACCACTTTTTGGAGTCACTTTGTCTTGGATGACTTTAATTACTCAAGTAAAGGAAAATAGTTATTTCATAGACGAACAACGTTTTGGTCCTTACAGTTTTTGGCATCATAAGCATTTCTTTGAAGCAACAACAAACGGAACCAAAATGACGGATGTGGTGCATTACGGATTGCCGCTTGGTTTTCTGGGTCGAATCATGAATACGTTGGTCGTAAAAAATAAATTGAAATCCATTTTCGCTTATCGCGTTACTGCAGTGGACGAAATGTTTAATTCAAAGTAATGAGCAAACAACAAGTTTCTGTTTTTTGGTTCAGACGCGATTTGCGTCTGGAAGACAACTTTGGTTTATTTCAAGCCTTACAGTCTAAATATTTGGTAATACCATTATTTATTTTTGATGATTCCATTTTAGACAGTTTACCAAAAAACGATGCCCGAGTAGGATTTATTTACGAATCACTTAGTAAAATAAATGCGCAATTACAGGAAACAGGAAGTTCACTTTTAATCAAAAAAGGAAAAACCTTGGATGTTTGGCAGTCTCTTTTACAAGAATTTGACGTCAAAGAAGTTTTCTTTAACAAAGATTACGAACCTTACGCAATACAACGTGACACGGCAATTCGAGAATTCTTAGAAACAAATGAAATCATTACTTATTCTTATAAAGACCAAGTTATATTTGAAGAAAAAGAAATCACAAAAGCAGATGGACTACCATACACGGTTTACACTCCATTTAAAAACAAATGGTTAGAAAAATACAAATCAATGACTCCGGTTCAGGAATACGACACCGAAGTACATTTTTCTAATTTCCACAAACACAGTTTTGCTTTTCCTACTTTGGAACAAATAGGTTTTGAAGAGAGTTCCTCAAAAGTAAAGCCTCATAACCTAAAATTTATATCAAATTATCAAGAAATAAGAGATTTTCCGGCCTTGGATAAAACCTCTCATTTGTCACCACATTTGCGTTTTGGAACTGTAAGCGTCCGAAAATTAGTCAATTGGGCATTTCATAAAAACGATGTATTTTTGAGTGAGTTGATTTGGAGAGAATTCTTCATGCAAATATTATTTAGTTTTCCAAAAGTAGTTACGCAAAACTTTAAAGCGGCTTATGATGGGATTCAATGGCGCAATGACGAAGCTGACTTTAAACGTTGGTGTACGGGAACAACAGGGTATCCAATGGTTGATGCCGGAATGCGTCAGCTCAATGAAACCGGTTACATGCACAACAGAGTCCGCATGGTAGTAGCGAGTTTCTTGTGCAAACATTTAATGATTCAGTGGCAATGGGGAGAAGCCTATTTTGCGGAGAAATTATTGGATTACGATATGTCTGCCAATGTTGGCAACTGGCAATGGGCAGCCGGAACCGGTTGTGATGCCGCACCTTACTTTCGTGTTTTCAATCCGGAGATACAACAAAAAAAATTCGATGAAAAAGGAATTTACATCCGCAAATGGATTAAAGAATTCGATTTAGGTTATGGAAAACCAATGGTAGAGCACGCAATGGCAAGAGACAGAGCAATTGCAACTTACAAAGCGGGAATTTTAAAGTAAAAGGATTTAACATATAAGTCATTTAAGTTTTAAAACATTATCTAAAAACGTACATGACTTATATGTTTAAAAAAGAAAATTATTTAATTAATTTCTGAAGCATTCCGTTAAAGATAAATCCGTGAAAAGGCAAAACAGAATACCAGTATAACTTCCCCCAAATACCTTCAGGTCTGAAAGTTGCGGATTGATATAAAGTATTTCCGATAATTTTGAATTCTAACCAAGCTTCACCCGGAAGTTTCATTTCGGCAAACAAAATTAATTTTCCTTCTTCTTTGTTGGCATACAAAACGCGCCAAAAATCCAAAGCATCTCCGGAATGAATATCATGTCGGTTCGTTCTTCCTCTTCGGGAACCCACGCCACCGTATAATTTGTCAATAAATCCTCGTAAATCCCACAACCAATCGCCATAATACCAACCCGTATCACCACCGATTGACCAAATCCTTCTGATGGTAAAATCCCGGTCGATGATTTCCATTTTGCGTCGGTCGATAAAGCAATTCTTTTTTGGAACTTTCAAGTATTCCGACATGTTACTGTTAAAACGTCCGCTTATTAAGGAATCTTTCCAGCTTGAAGCTACTTTGTCTTCGTCTACTTTTATCAAAGCACGAGATAATGCTTGTTTGTACGACATTGGGGTTACATGCAATAAATCATTTATTCGGTTATCACTACAAACGACTTCCACTTTCATGCTGCTGACCAGAGCTGACGCGAGCCTGTAAGATGTTGAGGTGACAAAATACAACCAATACGAGGATAATTTTGGCGTCATTACAGGAATTGTAAATATCCATCGCTTTAATTTTTTGGCTTCAGCAAAACCCAAAAGCATTTCTTTATATGTTAAAATATCCGGTCCGCCAATATCAAAACTCTGATTGTATGTTACAGGATTTAATAATGATTTGGATAAAAATTCAAGAACATCAGGAATTGCAATGGGTTGGCATTTAGTATTGAGCCATTTTGGCGTAATCATAATGGGAAGTTTATTCACTAAATCCCGAATAATTTCGAACGATGCGCTCCCAGAACCAACAATAATTCCAGCTCGTAAAGTGGTTGTGGCGAAAGTTCCTGTATTTAAAATTTCTTCCACTTTTTTTCTGGAAGATAAATGTTTCGAAAGCGATTTGTCATTGACAATTCCGCTCAAATAAATAACTTGTTTGGCTGCAGTTTCATTCAGCCGTTGCACGAAATTCAATGCCGATTCACTTTCTAATTCATCAAAATTGGATGCGGATCCCGACATAGAATGAATCAGATAATAAGCTGCATCAATAGCCGCAGGAATAGCGGTCAATGTTTCTTGCTTCAGAAAGTCAACTTCAATTACCGTAACATTTTTTTGAAATTCAACAGGACAATAAAACCTGTTTTTATCTCTCACACAACAAATTATATCGTGTCCTTGCGCTATCAGCAGTGGTAAAAGTCGCTTCCCGATGTAACCTGTTGCGCCTGTTAAGAGAATTTTCATGGTTTGTATTTTTTGCTATATGTTACACGGATTAAATCGCATTTTAAACCAATTAAAACATCGGTTACAATTTGTATAATCAATTTAATGTGTGAGCTATTTTTAGTTAATGAGAAACCTGATCTGTTAATAATTAAATTTAACTCAATTTGTTAGAAAGTAAGCTAATGAATTCTTTTCTTGTTTTGTCTTTCTCGAAAGCTCCTGTAAAAGAGGATGTCGTTGTAACTGAGTTCTGTTTTTGAATACCACGCATTTGCATGCACATGTGTTGCGCTTCAATCACTACTGCTACTCCAAGTGGGTTTAAAGCATCCTGAATACAGTTTTTAATTTGGTCCGTCAATCTTTCCTGCACTTGCATTCTTCTGGCAAAAGCATCCACGACTCTCGGGATTTTACTCAATCCCACAATTTTCCCGTTTGGAATATACGCTACGTGTGCTTTTCCAAAAAATGGTAACATGTGGTGTTCGCACATGGAGTACACTTCGATATCTTTTACCACAATCATTTGTTTATGATCTTCGGTAAACATAGCCGATTTTAATATCTCTAATGGATCTAATCCGTAACCATGAGTTAAATATTGCATGGCTTTAGCTACACGTTCGGGTGTTTTTTCAAGACCTTCGCGAGTAACATCTTCGCCTAAATTTTCAATAATTACTTTGTAGTTATCTGCTAATGCTTGCGTTATTTCAGTATCATATTGTTCGATTTTTTCGTAACTTTTCATTTCTTTTATCATGGTATGCTGTATTTCAATTTTAAGTTTGGCTAATTATTTTATTGGATGTTTTTATAAACATTGAGGAATTACTAAAAAGGAAGCACTTCTCCTTTATTCCTTAATGGTAAAAAAGACGCTATCTGATAGCTTTTAATTTATATTTAAATTTTAAAAGTTACGATTCCATAATCCATTTCGAAAACTTGACCTGAAATAGATTTGGCATTTTCTGAAATTAGAAAATTGGCCATGTTCGCTACTTCTTCCGGTTTTAGATAGCCTTTCATAGGGTGGCGTTCTACCATATTTTCCTTCATTCGATCATTTCTCAAAATACCTGCTGCAAGTGTTGTTTCGGTAATCGTGGGAGCAATGGCATTGATGCGTACTACCGATGCCAGTTCTGCTCCCAGCGATTTTACTAATCCTTCCACTCCCGCTTTTGCAGTAGCAATACTGGCATGAAACGGCATTCCCAATTTTGCAGCGACCGTGCTGAACAAAACAATCGAAGGATTAGTCCCATTCCTTAAAATAGGTAAATATTTCTGAATGGTTTTTACAGCTCCAATCACATTAATTTCAAAATCGTTTCTAAAATCATCTATGCTCAGGCTTCCAATAGGTTTTAAATTGATGGAACCCGGACAATAAATTAAGGTATCTACAGCTTCTATATCTGGAAGTGTATCTTTTAAAACATCCACGGAAAAATGTTTTAGGTTGGGATGTGTGATAACAGGTGCGTTTCTGCTGATGTTGTAAACCAAGTTTGTCTCTAATTGTTGCAACAAAATAGCACTACCAATTCCTTTACTACCGCCAATGATTACTATATTTTTCATTTTTTATATGTTATTATTTTAACAGATTACTGCTCATTGAACACTAAGCTCTATCGCTTGGAAATCTTGTTATTGTTAATTTGTCTTTGCATCGTACACTTAAACCGACCTTCTCGAAAATCTCTTAACTTTTCATGCTTTGTTTTGCGACCTTGTACTCTTTCACGCCACATTTTAAAACTAGATGGTTTCATTTCGGTACGCATCAAGTCGATCACTTCTTGTTCTTTTAATCCAAATTGCAATAAGATAGCATCAAAAGTAGTTCGGTCTTCCCAAGCCATTTCTATGATTCGGTCTTTGTCTAAATCAGTAAGTTCTTTTTTTATAGTCACGGTATTTTGTTTATTTGATATTGCTATTGATTTCTTAAAATTATTCGCTGTCGCCTATATCAGCCATGGTGTGTAACTTTAGGATGCGGAAACTTTCCTCTTTTACCAATGGATTTTTTTTCATTTTCCATAAAAAATCACTGGCAAATTTTCTCGTTCGTTCCATATTTACAATTGGTTTCGGATAATTGATACCCACTTCAAAGTCATTAAACCTTTGGTCTAAATAGGTCATTTTATAAGGTTCATGTACAAATGCACGTGGTAAATTGCGCAATTCGGGCACCCATTTTTTTATAAATTCACCATCAGGATCGTGTTCGTAACTATTTTTAATTGGATTGTAGATACGTAACATATTGATTCCGGTTTCACCAGCCTGCATTTGCAACTGCGGAAAATGTATTCCGGGCTCAAAATCCAAAAACATTTGTGATAAATGTTGTGTAGCTTCTTGCCAAGGCTGCCATAAATTATGCGTGAAAAAAGATACTAACATGGCACGCATTCTAAAGTTTAAATAGCCCGTTTCATTCAAACAGCGCATGCAAGCATCAATTAATGGGAAGCCTGTTTGTCCTGTTTTCCAAGCTTCAATATAATTTTCATTCACTTTCTTTTTTAACGAATGGAAACCTTTATTGACACTTTCAAACTCCATAACTTCTTCCATTTCGAATTTTTGGATGAAATGTGCCTGCCAAGTAAGTCTTGAAACAAATGAATCGATTTGCTTTTTATGGTTAGACGTCAATCTGAAGGTTGCCGATTTTTGCAAAACTTGTCTGGAAGATAAATTTCCCCAAGCTATGTATGGTGATAATCTGCTGCAGCTTTTTCGAGCCAATAAAGGTTTTGAAATATGCGAACTGTAATTGAGGTAGCGTTCTTCAAAGAAGTTTTGTAAATATTTACCAGCCATGGTGCTGCCTCCCTTTTGGAAAATAGTATCCGGAACAGTTTCTAGATTCGTCTTTTCAAATACTTTTTCCAGTTCACTAATCGCTTCTGTATCAAGGAAATTTTCTGCTTTGGAATCAAAAATAAATTGCGGTTCATTCATGTATTTTTCCCATTTTGAAACCCAGTTTGTCCTGTTTCTTAAAGCCCTGAATATACCGTTATTGGTGTTTTCAACCCAATTGATTTGATTGTTTTTACAAAAACGTTTAAAGGTTTTGTCCCTTTCGTACGTAATTTTCAAACCGGTTTCCTGATGTGAATACACCGTTTCAATTTTGTATGTTTCTTCGAGTATATTAAAAACCTGAAGCACCTCCGAAGACACTGCTAATACTTGCGTGTTTGATTGTTCCAATTGTTTGTTGATGTCAACAAGTGATTGCTTGATGAAATTCCAATGTCTTGAACTGTAATGTGAATCGTTTTCTAAAGATTTTTCGAATACGTAAAGCAACAAAGTGGGTATATCTGTTCTTGTTGCATTAAAAATTGCTTCGTTATCCGCTAAACGAAGGTCTCTCTTAAACCAAACCACATTGATATGTTTCTTGTTTGTATTCATTTACTTTTTAAAATAATTGTTGTTGCAGCCATAATTTTTGGAACTTTGATTGTCCGTCGTAATTTTCGGCTTGTAATTTTATATTAAATTTTCGATCTCTAGGATCGTTGCCTACTCCTGAAACATACATCCAGTTTCCGTAATTGCTGTGAACATCGTAATCAATGAGCATTGCTTCAAAATACGCAGCTCCGATACGCCAGTCTAACAACAGATTCTTTGCAAAATAGGAACCTACATTTTGTCTGCCGCGATTGCTCATCCAGCCTGTTTCCCGCAGTTCAATCATATTGGCATTAACAAACGGCTCATGTGTGGTACCGTTGATCCAATTGTTTATGGCAGATGTATTATTTTTCCAATCGTAATTTTTATCTAAAATTCCTCCAATTTTAAAAATAGAATTGCCATTTTTCAACGAAATGTATTTAAAATAATCCCTCCAAATCAGTTCGAATATCAGCCAGTAAGTCGAATCATTTTTCCCAATTTGTTGTTCATATTTTATAATTTCCCAATAAATAGTTTTCGCCGAAATGGAACCGTTTGCCAACCAAGGAGAAAACTTCGAACTAAAATCAGTTCCAATTAATCCGTTGCGGGTCAATTTATAAACGCTTAATTTTTTGGTTTCCCAAAAATAATTCTGCAAGCGTTTTTGCGCTTCGTCTTCACCGCCAGCAAAAGGGAATGCGGTTCTGGAATCTGTTTCAAAATCAGTAAATCCCAGTATTTCCATTGTAGGAATTGCTGTTGTGTTTGTAATCCAATTTTCTTTAGACAGCGTTTGCACTTTAAATTCAGGTCGGATTTTCGTCGATTTCTCACATTGGTTCCTGAATTGTGTAAAAACATTTGGAATCTTTTGAATATCGAACGGAATCGCATCTGGATGAAACAAGAATTGATTGTAAGTGCTCTTGAAAGATACTGAATCTGGAACTTTAGCTTTAATATTCTCTAAAACTTCCATTTCTTCACTCGTCCATTCCTCTTGAAAATAAACAGCACTAATTTCATTTAGAGCGATAATTTTCGGAATAACATCTTCCGGTTTTTGGTGATAAACCAAAAGCGGAATATTCAATTTTTCCAGATTTTGTTTCAATTCCTTTACAGATTCAATCAGGAATTTTGCGCGAAACTTTTCTGTTTTTTTGAATCCAAAACCTGTCTTTTCAAAATGCCTTGGATCGAAACAATACACTGCAAGCACAGTATTATTTTCACTAATAGCATTCGTCAACGATTCGTTATCGTGAACTCTTAAATCATTTCTAAACCAAACTAACCCTTTTTGTTTCTTTTGCATTTTTCGCTACAATATTTTACTTCGTCCCAAACTTTTTCCCATTTTTTCCGCCAAGTAAATGGTCGGTTACATACCAAACACATTTTTGAAGGAAGATGCTCCTTTTTCACTATTTATATTTTTCAAATTCATTGACAACGATTTTCGCTTTTAAATCAAACATCAAATTATACAACCCAAAAAACGTTCGGTTCATGTAAATAAAATGTTTAGAACCTCGATTGCCGTTCATTTTTCGTAGATTGGTATCTTTTGAAAAACGTTCACCTAAAGCCGCTATGCTTTCAAAAAAAGTCTCATCCGAAAAATCGAATGTTTCTTCTTGAAAAGGTTTTGTAAACAGTGATAACAAATCATAAAATAATTCCGTGAAATAAGCCACTTCTTCTTTCGAATCATCCACACGTAAAATTTCCAATTCAAACAACTTTGCATTGAACAGTTTAGGACTATTTATTACTTTTTTGTCAATCAATTCAAAATAAGGAGTGTAAAAGTCATTTGGAATTTGTTTCATGCAACCAAAATCCAGTGCCACTAATTGATTTTCTTCATTCACCAAGAAATTTCCCGGATGCGGATCAGCGTGTACCTTTTTCAAAACATGAATTTGGTACATGTAAAAATCCCATAATGCTTGACCAATTCTATTGGCTACTTCCTGATCGGTATTTATTTTTGTAAATTCTGAAAGGTGCTTGCCGCTCATCCAGTCCATTGTGATAATTTTCTCTGAGGAGAATTCAGGATAGTAATTTGGAAACACTAAATTTTGAATTTTTTTACAGGCAGCAACTACTTCTTGGCTTTGTTTTAATTCCAATAAATAATTGGTTTCCTCAATCAATTTGTCCTCGACTTCCTTAAAATATTTATCAGAATCTTTCCCCTGAAGGTTAAACATTCTCACTGCGATGGGTTTTACCATCGCTAAATCCGAAGAAATACTGTTGGCAACTCCGGGATATTGAATTTTTACCGCGAGTTTTTTACCATCTTTTACTGCGACATGAACTTGCCCAATGCTTGCAGCATTCTTAGAATTGGCGTTAAATTCATCAAAGATTTCATAAGGAGTTTTACCAAAATTTGTCTTGAATGTTTTCAGTACCAATGGCGCCGATAGTGGTGGAACTGAAAATTGCGAAAGTGAAAATTTCTCCACGTAAGCCTGAGGCAAAAAACTTTTGTCCATGCTCAACATTTGTGCAACTTTGAGCGCGCTTCCTTTTAAACTCTTTAATCCGTCATAAATATCTTCGGCATTGTCTTCATTTAATTTATCACGGGTCAAATCAGAATTAACCATTTTTTCTCCGTAGTATTTGAGGTAGTTTACACCAACTTTTGCACCGGTTTGCACCAGTTTTGTCGCTCTTTCAATTTTTGATGTAGGGATGTAGTCTATTGTTTTCATTACTTGTTGTAAATTTTTTCTTTGAAAATAAATTTTCCAAAATCGATTAAGCTGTCAATAGGAGCAATGTTCATTAATTCAAAAGTCACTTTCACCGATTTTTCAATATAAATGTCTGTTTTTTCGAACGAAGGTGAAGAATCATCCAGCCAAAATTTCAATGTCAATAAAAGTTGAATCCATGATGTTTCCTGAAATGTTTTCTCTTGGAAATTTTGGAGCTTTTCTTGTTGCGTTCTAAAGTCATCAGAAATGATTTCAGTCAGAAAGTTTTTGAAGCTGTTTCTGAGTCCAGATAATTGCATTAGTTTTTTCAACTGATTGTTGTGCTCTTTTAGAACAAAAACGACGTAGCTTCTATTGGCAGTCAATATTTCGAAAAAGGTAAAGTAAAAACTAAGCATTTTGCTTTTCATGTCATACATCTCGTATTCTTTATTCTTATTTAGTAACTCGATTGTTTTTTCAGTAAACATTTTGAAAATTTCTTTCTCAATACTTTCTATAGTTCCAAAAAATGCATAGAATTCCGCTTCGATAAAATTATTCACTTTTGTAAAATGATAGACTGACTTGGGTTTTTCGCTATGATCAAGTACATAATTCATGTACATTGAAACTATTTTGTCTTTTGTTATTGTCGTTTTCTTAATAGCCATTCTTAGTGTTTTTCAAATTAAAGTATAAAGGTACAAAATGTTTAACGATATATTAATAAAGTTAAACAAAATTTAATATAATTTTATATCATTATAAATCATTAGTTTTACAATATCATGAAAAAAAATGTATTAATAAGCGGTGGTTCGGGATTTATTGGAAGAAATTTGACTGCTTTATTGGTAGCTAAAGGTTATTCTGTTTCCATATTAAGTCGGGGTGAACAACAAAATAAAGGAGATGTTTTTTATTATAAATGGGATGTTACGAAGCAGACTATAGATGAACAGGCAGTTTTGAACGCGGATTACATCATTCACTTGGCAGGGGAAAATATTGCCGCGAAAAGGTGGACAGCCAAACGAAAAGCAGCAATTATCGATAGTCGGGAAAAATCAACTCAATTGTTGTTCTCCGTTTTGAAAAAGAACAATAAAAAACTGGACGCCTTTATCTCAGCTTCTGCAGTTGGAATTTATGGCGCTGTAAACGGAGATGAGATTTGTGCGGAAGACATGCCGCCTGCAAATGATTTCTTAGGTTATACGTGTCAAAAATGGGAAGATTCTCTGGATTTTATCGAAAATCTAAGTATCCGTACCGTCAAGATTCGCACTGGACTAGTGTTAGGAAAAGATGATGGCTTTTTGAAAAAACTTATTCCCTTATTTAAGTTTCGATTGGGTTCTGCATTGGGTTCCGGACAGCAATACATGCCATGGATTCATGTAGACGATTTATGTAACATCTACCTGCAAGCAGTTTCAGATCCAAGTATGGAAGGGCCGTACAACGCTGCCATAACGGATAATACCACCAACACTCTTTTTTCTACAACATTAGCGGGTATTTTTGGCTATTCTATTTGGTTGCCCAATGTTCCGGCTTATGTTTTAAAATTAGTTATGGGAGAAATGGCTGTTATTGTCTTAACTGGAAGAAGAATTTCTTCAGGGAAAATTCAACAAACTGGTTTCGAATTTAAATTTAAAAATTTAGAAGAAGCTTTAAGGAATTGTTTAACGAAATAGCTTTATTGTAAGACACAAATAAGTTGTGTGTTGACGTTTTTTGAGATTTTGCTGCGCACTATAAATGGAATTTCAATGTTGAAATCATCTGTATTCAATGGAAATGCGGAATAAAGTTCAATTCCCGTAGCTACTTTTTTTAGGGTGCCGTTAATTACAATTTTTTTAGTTCGCCCGCGAAGGGTTATTTTACCTGAAATTTGACAGGGATTGGATTCTGAGGTAAGGCTTTTTAGATCAAATTTATCAATTTTACCTTTAAAAACAGCCCTGGGAAAACGATTGCTTTCCATGTAATTTTTGTTGAAATGCTCGCGCATCAAATCTCTTTTAAATTTAAAGTCTTTAATATTCACCCAACAAGCTATTTCACCTGTTTTTGTTATTAAAATACAGGTTGTTTTATCATTTACGGCTTTTACTTCTTCAAATAAAGGAATGGAGGCCTCAAAGTTTGTGATTCCCATGTATGAGACCATTTTTTCTTGAGCAGAAGTTGCAATTGTAATGATGAGAAGTACTATTAGTGTAATTTTTTTCATAACGATTTATGAATTACATTACTTAAAATTACAAAAAAAGCAGATGAAATAAAAGCATTCAACCACTAAAATATCTGTGCAATGACTTAAATTATACCAACTTTTTTTAATCAGAAATTTTAATAAAATTCTAAGTTTAAATTTAAAAGATTTTAACTTTAAACTGCTTTAATAACAAAGATTGGTTTGTTAGAATTCCAACTTAATATTATATTTTTTTAAACTTTCTAAGGCTTCTTTTGAGTTATAATCAAATTCTTCCTCGTGGAGGTCTCTTTCCTTTTTTAGCGCTATTTGTTTGATGCAATTAAAAAAGCGACGAACATCATTCATATTTAACAGGATTAAGCCTGGAACCAGCATACTTTTACCATCATTATCTTTGGCAACCATCGTAAAATATGACGAATTGCAATGTTTGATTTTTCCGGTCTGTATATTTTCTGCTTCTACCCGAATCCCAATAATCATCGAACTGGTCCCAACATAATTAACACTGGCTTTCATTGTTACAAGTTCTCCCACTTCTATAGGTTTCAAGAAATTTACGGTATCTACCGATGCGGTTACGCAATAATTTCCTGAAAATTTAGAAGCACAAGCAAAAGCGATCTGATCCAGCAGGGATAAGATATAGCCTCCGTGAATTTTGCCGCTAAAATTAGTATGCGAAGGCAACATTAATTCTGAAATACTAATGTCTGAGGAAGCTACTGTTTTAAAGGTTCGATTCATCTATTTTATTTTAAATGGAGAATTTACTTTTTTGACTTCTGTGATAAAATAGCGCGTATCGCCCCACCACGGAAATGTTCGGTAACGTTCTACATAATTTACCTGTACATACTGTCCTTCATATTCCTGTAAATCGGCAATTACTTTTTTCTCGCTGTCCAGTACTGAAAAAGAAAATATTTGTGCGCCGGAAATTCCCTGGCTTAGTTCCCCTTCCCATGTTTTGAAAGCCACTCCTTTATTGCTCACCTTTATTAATTCGCCAGAACGAACTCCTTCGCTGTACGTGGCATAATATAAAAAAGTAAAGTAACCTACAATAAAAAGTACTATTACTACGGTGGTAATCATTAAAAATTTTCTCATTTTGTTTAGTTTAATAATTGATTTTCGTCTTTTTCTGCTCGGTTTAATATGCTTTCTGGAAGCGCTTTCTTTGCTTTTGCTCCCATTTTTTTTAATTTTTCAACACTGACAATCAAGTTTCCTTTTCCTTCCACGAGTTTATTCATCGCGCCGCTGTATTCTATTTTGCTCTCGTCTATTTTTTTACCAATTTTGATTAAATCTGCCACAAAACCTTCAAATTTATCGTACAAAGCGCCCGCTTGTCGTGCAATTTCGAATGCGTTTTCCTGTTGTTTCTGATTGGTCCACATGCTGTCAATAGTCCGTAAAGTCGCCAATAAAGTCGCAGGTGTAACAATTACAATGTTTTTTTCAAATGCTTTATTGTACAAATTCGTATCTTCATTTAGCGCCATCGCAAACGCGGGTTCAATAGGAATAAATAATAAGACAAAATCCGGACTTTCTATTTGGTATAAATCGTGGTAATTTTTACTGCCCAATTGTTCTACGTGGCGTTTGATGGAAGTAACGTGCTCTTTTAAATAATTGATTTTTAAAATATCATCTTCTTCATTGATGTATTTTTCATAAGCGGTCAAAGAAACTTTAGAATCGACAATCATCTTTTTGCCATCAGGCAGATTAATGACAACGTCAGGAAAAACACGGTTGCCATCTTCGGTTGTGAAGGCCTGTTGCACTTCATATTCACGGCCTTTTTCCAGTCCTGATTTTTCAAGAACGCGTTCCAAAACTAATTCTCCCCAATTTCCCTGCATCTTGCTGTCGCCCTTCAATGCCTTAGTCAGATTAATGGTTTCCTTGCTCATCTGGATATTCATTTCTCGTAAGCCCAGAATTTGTTGGCGCAAAGCCGCATGATAATCAATGCTTTCTTTATGAGTATCTTCAACTTTCTTTTCGAACAATTGAATTTTATCCTGCAAAGGTGTCAAGATATTCTTCATGTTTTCCTTGTTCTGTTCCGTAAATTTATTAGACTTTTCTTCTAATATTTTATTGGCAAGATTCTCAAATTCCTTGGTGAATTTTTCTTGTAGTTTTTCCACTTCTTCTTTTTGCTCTTTGTTGCGTTCCCAAAGATTCTCAAAATCAACTTCTTTTTTTGAAAGTTGAATGGCTAAACTGTCTTTTTCACTTCGAATGCTTTCTTTCTCAGCATTGGTGTTTTCTAATCGCTTTTCGAAAGTGGTTTTATCAGCTGTAATCTGTTCTTTCAGTTGATTGAATTGGGAAGTAAATGCAATCAGTTTTTCTTCTAAACTGATTTTTTCCGATTGGAATCGAGCAGAGAAAATCAGTTTGCCAATGAAAACACCTACGGCTAGCGCAACAATAAAAATTAATAAAAACGGAAACATATTTGACATAGAATTTCTTTTTGTAAGCTTGTAAAAATAAACAAAAGTTTCCTAGTTTCCTTTCGGAAATCAAAATACTAATGTAAGTTTTTTTTATAGAAAGGTATTAATTGCGATGACTCAAGCCGGCTGAATTTTAAAACATATTAAATAAAAAAGCCAGATTTCATTTTTGAAATCTGGCTCTTTTTGAATGCTAAAACTGATATTTTATTTTTTTACTATTTTGTCTTTGAAAACGACTTTATTACCATTGGAAAGGGTGTAAATATATATTCCAGCTGGCAATTTAGCAATGTCTATTCGAGTTGCATTTTCGCTGTTAACGCCTTTTAATTTAATTGTATGTCCCATCGATCTGCCTGAAACATCATAAATGTTAAGCTTTAAGTCGTGTGCATTTTCTGAAATAATTACGACACTGAACGATTCTGAAGCTGGATTTGGATACGTAACTACAGACAATCCGTTGGTTGCAATAAAGTCATTTGTTGATAAGGCTGCAGCTGCTTTAAGTTGAAAACGTGAGATCACCGGACCATGATCAGAAGTGGTATTGACATAATTTGCCACATCCAACCGAGGGTCGTAAACAGAAGTTGAATTTGCAACATAATCCGTCGTTAACTCATTTGAAATTGTAATGTGATCTAAGAAGCCACCTGAAGACAAAAAGCTAAAAGCTCCTGCTTTACTGATTTCTAAAGTCAAAGGGTTATAACGTGCTGCATCTTCAATCATTTTCTGGTATGAAGAAGGGTTTCCTGCAATTACAGATGCATCCACATCATCATTATAATCACCTAAAATTATCAAATTGGCGTCAGCGCAATGAACGTCTAAACTGTCTTTCAATAATTCAGCGTCATATTTCCTCATATTGTATCTTGCGATATCGCTGCCACTATTTGCTCTGGCGTGAATGTTGATGATTTTTATGTCTTTTTTCACACCGTCAATATTAGTTTCAATTTCAACCATTTGCGGTAAGCGACCAGAGGAGTAAAAACTAGCACTATTTCCGCCCGGGTAATTGGGTAAAGTTGCATTTCCTGCACGAATATCATCAAAAAGTTTGCTGAACATTACTCGACTCTTTTTTACGGTTGTTGTTTTAGTATTGTAAAGAACTACTAATTTTTGAGCAGGGAAGTCAGGTGTAGGAGCATTGAAAGAATAGGACCAAGCAGGAGAAATCACTTTGTCAAAAGTTTTCCCGTTGATGCTTATTTTTTGTATTAATGTCTCTAAAGCGGCATCATCCGAAACCTCTTGAACGGAATAAACATCAGCATTTAAAGTATTCATGACTTTTGCTACATTTTCAATTTGTAACGCATCATCAGTTGGACCAAATTCAGTTCCCGTTGAACCGATTACATTGCTTCCAAAAAATTCTAAGTTGTAGGTTACGATATCAAATGTTTCTGTTTTAGGAAATGAAGAACCCTTGAAAGATCCTATTTCTTGGTTCAATCCTGTTCCAACAACTGTCAAAGCCCCTGAAATACTCAATGCTTTTGACGAAGGGAAAAAACGAGCATAAATTATTTTGCCAGCAACTCCGTCAGCAGCTGAAATCGCAACACTGGATTGAAAATTACTGTTGTCAACAGACAACTGGTAATCAGCGGGAGCCGTAACTGCAATATCGCCGTAACCACCAGCCATGAAAACAAACGACTGGCTTGTTGAAGCGGTATTTGGTGCTACTTCTCCAAAATTAAAATTAGGATTTGAAGCTAAAAATGAGGCTTCATTAGAGATTTTTACATCATCAACTGTCCATTCAGCAATATCAGAACCGCTAGAAACGATAGTTTCATATATCCAAGCCACATAAGTATGATTGGTTTTATAAGCTTGTAGGTTGATGTATTGAGATTGTTTGAATGTTCCTGTAGTAGTTGGAAAATCTCCTTCAAGAGCGGTCCAAGTTGCTGTTTCCGGATTGCTTTTTCCATCATAATCAACAGAAACCATCAATTTAAGTGGTGTTCCTGCAAAAAATTTACGCGAATAAAAAGACAATAATGGGAATTTGTCAAAAGTGTCTAAACGTAAATTAGGAGAAATTAACCAATCTTTACTAACTCCAGTTTCTGAATAGCCATTCATTTGTACAGCAGCTGGTGAACTGTTAAAGCGGGTATTTGTGCTCACCCATTTAATCTTATCACCGGCCACACTATATTCTGTCCAACCACTGTTTGTTAGGACCTTTGAATCATTAAAATCTTGTATATACGGATTAATTCCTGTTCCTGATAAAGCCACTGTCTTTGTGGAAGCGCCAGTAGATTCATGAATGATTTGTCCTGCAGATACACCAGTTGTAGAGGGTGTAAATCGCACATAAACGGCAGGAGTTTTATTGTTATTGAAATCTTGTACAGGAAAAACCAATACCGATTGAAAATTGGTAGTTTCATTCTTAGAAATTGTAAAGTTCCCGGATGCTGTCAAGGTTACCGCTCCAGTAATATTAAACGCCTCAATCTGATAATTTAATGCAGTTGAACTGAAATTTTGTTCAATAAAACTAAAATCTAAAGCAGTTTTAGTAGTTGATAAAGATGGAACTACGACGCTGGAAGTTACTACATTCAGTTTGTTGCTTTCAGTTTGAATGTTACTACTGGCATCTTCAGATATAGAATACACTACATAAGCAGTGGACAAAGTTAATCCCGTGATGTTTTTTACATACGCAACAGTAGCATATGTAATTTCGATTACACCTGCTTGTAAAGCCGCTGCATCAGTAGCATTTGTTCCTGCTTTTATCTGTGCTGCGCCTGGGGCCGCACTTCCTGATGGTAATACAACAAAATAAGTTTTTCCAGTTTCGTTTAATTGAGTTGAAAAATCAAATCCATCAGACAGGATGTTGCTAATTTTTGGAAATCCATCCGCATTTACAGCAGGCGTAACATCATTATTTACACTGATGTTGTCAACGGCAAACGAAGGGCGGGAACCACCACCGGAAACTTGTCTTGATATCCATCGAATTTGAACTACTTCTTTATTGTCGCATTCCGTTGGCAGAACAACTTTGATTTTTTGAATGTTTAGTCCTGTTGTACCCGCAGTTTGTGAAGTTATACCGCTAGAGTACACAGTTGGTAATAAAGTACTAAAAACATCGGTAGTACCAACTCTGTATTGAAGTACTAATTCATTGATACGAGAATTTGTAGTTCCGTTATAGGGATTACGAATTACCATGGCATCATATTCTACGGCAATTCTGGATCTATCAACTGTTTTGAAAGCAAATCCTAAAGCTAAATCTAACGAACCAGTATTCAGAAAACCAATTTTTCCGTTATAATTGTGGATGTTTCCACTCGTTGTTCCAGCTGTACTGCTGGCAACTAATGTTCTGTCTGCAACTTGTGTAGCTGTGGTGTTAAACGAGCTTCCCGGTATTATACTGGCTGTCCAACCTTGAAATCCTGTGGGATAGGCAGCAGAGGCCGCATCTAAAGTTAAAAAATTCTGAAAAAAAGGTAAATCTTGGGTTACAGGAGATGTTGCTTGTGCAAAAACGGAGGCCGAAAAGCAACAAAAAAAACTTAAAAAAGCTACTAAATGCCTAAAATAGTAATTGTGTTTCATAGTTTTACAATTGGATTAAGCGGTAAAAATAATATATCTTACGTTAAGAGAATATTATAAAATTAACCAAGTAAAAACCGTAAGTAAAAGAGGTTATCCATAAATAACAGCTTAATAAAATCCACTTATTTTACTTTTTTAAAATATTTAAAAATTAAAAAGGCCAATATGAATCGATTTTCATATTGGCCTTTTTAAAAAAAATCAATTTTTAATCATCCAGTTTAATATTCCCTCTGTCTTCCTTATTATCTGGATGTTCATTTGGATAACGATTAGGAGTGATATCCGAATTATGATCTTTATTTTCTACCATTTTTTTAGCTTGTTCTTCAGAAACATTTGCGGTATCAGAACTTAAATTTTTGGGAGTAGTATCCTCATTTTGTTCTAAAGTTCCTTCTATATTTCGTGCTCTTTGTACAATTTTTTGATTTCCATGTGAATCAGTTTCCACTTCTGATTTTAAATGAGATACTTCAGGATTCGTATTTTGGGCTAGATTCTGACCACTAAATCCCTCGTTTGTATTTTGCTTGTTATTTGTTTTCTTTGAACCTAGATCGTTGCTTTCCATAATCTGTAATTTTAAAATTAATTCTAATAATTTTGATAATAGTACGTCATTATTGCGAGATAATCGAATTATTTAACATAGCGTTTTGTTTAAACCAATAAATGTATGGTGTCACAGTTTTTAATCCAGCGAAAACAAAACTATCTTTGCACGCACAAATAATTTAATAAAATGTCCCATTTGCACTTCATCATTCACAAGCCTTACGGATATTTAAGTCAGTTTATTTACGAGTTAAAAAGGAAAAAGAAACTGCTGGGAGAACTGTATGATTTTCCCAAAGGAACAATGGCAATAGGCCGTCTTGACGAAGATTCCGAAGGATTATTGTTGCTGACTACTGATGGGATGATGAGCGAAATTATTCGGAGCAAGAAAGTCGATAAGGAATACTATGTCCAAGTCGATGGGATTATCAATCAGGAAGCGATTGAGCAATTGCAAAAAGGTGTCGAAATAGGTTTTAATGGCACGAAATATATAACGAAACCTTGTAAAGCGTCATTAATAAATGAAATCCCCGCTTTTGGAGCCAGAGGAAAAAAAATACGTGATGAACGTCACGGTCCAACTTCCTGGGCATCAATAACGGTTTATGAAGGGAAGTTTCGTCAAGTCCGAAAAATGACCGCAGCTGTTGGTTTTCCTACGTTGCGTTTAGTTAGAGTCCGAATAGGAAATGTACATCTCCATGATTTACAGGCTGGAGAGGTTTTAGAAGTGCCTGATTTTGCAGTCGATTTGAATGAGAAGTAATAATAAGAAATAACAATAATTACAATGTTAAATATCGTTTTAGTAGAACCCGAAATACCAAATAATACTGGAAATATTGGCCGATTGTGCGTTGGCACCGAAAGCCGTTTACACTTAATTCACCCTTTTGGATTTGTTATTAATGATAAAAACTTAAAACGTTCCGGTTTGGATTATTGGGTGCATCTGGATGTAACCGAATATCAAAATGTAGCGGAATGGAAAGCCCAGATTCCTGATTTGTCCCGAGTTTTCCTGATGAGTTCCCATGCTGAAAAATCGTATTTGGAGACTGATTTTCAGGATGGAGACTGGTTGGTTTTTGGAAAAGAAAGCAAAGGTTTGAGTGAAGCTGTTCTAAACGAATTCCCGAATCATCTTACGATTCCTATGTCTTCATTGATCAGAAGTTTCAACATCGCAAATTCGGTGGCCTTTGTCATTGGCGAAGCAAAAAGACAACTTAGTTTAAAGTTTTAAGAAATTATAAATTTCCCTTTATCAGCATCAAAAACAATATGCTCGTCTTTGAAAAGGGTATTAAAAGTACCTTTTAGAATAAAATTACAAGGTTGATCTTGAACTATGTTTTCCGGAGTCATAATGATCATTTCGTCACTTAATTGTATCGCCATGTCGATATCATGAGTAGAAAAAAGGATGCATTTTTGAGTTTCCTGAGTAAGTTTTTTCAAGAGTTTAAACAATACCACTTTATGCAGTAAATCCAAGTGAGTTGTAGGTTCATCTAAAATAATTAATGGTGTATCTTGCGCCAAAGCTCGTGCAATTAAAACTATTTGCAGTTGCCCATCACTAATTTCGTAATGCCTTTTGGCCGCTAAATGACTGATTTGCGTCAATTCCATCGCTTCATTCACTTTCACGATATCTTCAGCGGTTAATTTTCCAATCCAATTCGTGTAGGGCTGTCTTCCCAAAGCAATCAATTCAAAAACTGTAAGATTACTGGGAGGCAATTTTTCAGTTAGAACCACACTCAGATTTTGGGCTAAAGTTAAAGCGTCTATTTCATAAATGTTTGTCCCATTGAACATAACGGTTCCTGAAATCGTTTTTTGAATACCGGTTATAGTTCGTAAAAGCGTTGATTTACCAATTCCGTTTGCACCAATTAATGCAATCAGTTTACCTTTTTCTAAAGACAAATTAATGTTCGAAGCAACAATGGTATTTTCTTTTTTGTGAGAATAACCAATGCTGATTTGGGAAGCCTGTAAGATGATTTTATTTTCCATTATATTTGGATAGTTCCTTCATAAAATTTTAAACACATAGAAACATAGAATTGTATTTTTTACGATAAAAGATTGAAATACTCGTTAACGTAAGTTTTTTTGTCCTTCTTTAAAAATATTGAAGCAGTTAAAATTTATTATAATTCCTTTAGGTGCTTTTAAGAGTTTTATATAGGTTAGAAGCTGCGCTTCAAATATAGAATTCATTTCTAAAACAGATTTTAATTCAACGACTAAACAATCTTCAATAAATAGATCACATCGGAAATCGGTTGTTAGTTCTTTGTTTTTATAAATGATTGGGACTTTCATCTCTGTTAAAAAATTAATTTTTCTATGTGATAATTCTTCTTTCATACATTGATGATAAACACTCTCAAGCAATCCTTTACCCATAGTTTTATGAACTTCGATAGCGGCACCAATTATTTCATAAGTTAATTCATCTAAATATTTTTTAGTATACATTTGATTTTTTTTAGTTGAATTACTATGTTTCTATGTGTTTAAAAAATTTCACAGTAAATGGTTTAAATAAAAGTTTTTCTTCTAATTAACAGCCAAATTACAATCGGTGCGCCAAATATGGAAGTCACAGCATTAATTGGCAACGTAAAATCACTGCCGGGAAGTTGCGAAATACTGTCGCAAATAAGCATGATAATCGCTCCGAAAAGTATGCTGCTCCAAAATAAAATAGTGTGATTACTGGTCTGAAAAACCAATTTTGCAATATGTGGCACAGCTAATCCTATAAAGGCAATTGGCCCTGCAAAAGCAGTAATGCTACCCGCCAAAATACTTGTGGCAAAAATGATAATCAGTCGTGATTTTTTATAATTTAAACCTAAACTTTTGGCATAATTTTCTCCCAGAAGTAAGGAATTTAAAGGTTTGATGCTGAATAAACTTAGCAATAATCCAATGGCCACACAGATGGACAAAAGAGAAATGGAGGTCCAAGACAAATTGCCAAGATTTCCTAAAGACCAGAATGTAAATTTCTGCAATTGTTCTGCAGTGCTAAAATACGTCAGCGTTCCAACAATGGCGCTAGTCAAACTTCCAAACATTAGTCCAACAATTAAAATGGCCATGGTATCTCGCAACCGATGGGAAACGGCTAAAACAGCCAGTAAAACTGTAAAACTACCCAGACTTGATGCCAAAATAATCCCGTAAGAAGAAAGTAAAATTGTCGCTAAAAATGGCGGTAACAGTGTTGCTCCTAAAATAACGATTGCAACACCTAAACTGGCACCGGAACTCAATCCAAGTACGTAAGGCCCAGCCAATGGATTTCTAAATAGTGTTTGCATTAATAAGCCGCTGATGGATAATCCCATTCCAACAAGAATAGCGGCAGTGGCTTTTGGTAAGCGGTAATTAATTATGATATATTCCCAGGTTTCTTTGCTCGCATTTTCACCGGTTAGACTCCTAAAAACATCTTTTACAGGAATAGAAACGGATCCTAAACTGATGTTTATGATAAATAAAAAAAACATCCCGATGGTCAGGAAGATAAAAAGTACTGTATTTCGGTTGGTTCTGGTCAATTTATTCTAATTTCTGAAAGAAAAAAAGTTTGTGATTTGGTAGCAACTCTGGATGAAAAATTTTAATCAAATCTTTCAGGACCCAATCAGGTCGGGTAGGAGACCATTCGAAATATAAAATTCCACCTTTTGCACCTTTGTTTATGCCGTACGAATATACTTTTTTATTTTTAAAAGAGGTAAATTCACTGTAATGCGGATTACTGTCGCTCATTTGTTTTAACGAAGAAAAATCTCCGGGAGCAATCCAATATTCGGCATTTTTAGCTTTTTCTAAAATTTTTTCAAAAGGCAAAGGCAAACTACCAGTTCCCTTTGAGTCAGCCCACAAATAATTTGAATATGCGTCTTTTAAAAACAATGCTGCCCAACTGTCACCTTGAGGCACATACCACTGATCCTGAAACATTGCACCACTTAAAACGGTAGGTTTTGATGTTGTTTTTTTGGCTAAAGCCAAAGTGTTTGTGTATTCCTTTTCAATTTCGGAAAAGATAGTATTTGCTTTGGAATCTAATCCGTACAAGGCCCCAAAAAACTTGATCCATTCCGCTTTTCCAAGTGGTGATTGTTCTGCCCAATCGCCATTTAACAGTACTTTCAAACCGCTTTTTTGAAGATTATCGAGCGTTGGATTACTGTCATTCAAACCAAAACTGACGATGGCATTTGGAGCCATATCTATCAAAACTTCGGTGTTTAAAGTTTCATTGGTTCCTACTTCTTTTACTTTTCCGGAATCAATGCGTTTTCTGGTTTTCTCAGATGAAATATAATTGGTGTTCGGGAAACCAACCAAAGTATTTTCGACGCCTAACATTTCAAGTGCCGGAATGTGAGTGGTCGAGGTAACAACAATCGATTGTATTGGAATTGGAATGATGGAAAATTCTTTTAAACTATCCGGAATAATGCCGTTTTTTTCCTGTAAAACATAAGTAAAATTTTCTTTGGCTTCTGGCCAAGGTCGGGTGACTTTTACAATTGTGTAGCCTTGGTATTTATAGATTTCCAAACCCTCCGCGTACTGAACTTCATTAGTTGAGGTTTTAATTGCAACAGTGGAAGTCTTGTCATTTTGTTTGCATCCACCGAAAGTGACGACAAATAAAAAGAGCGTAAATTTTAACAAATATGAGTTCATAAAATAATTTTCAAGAACTGCAAAGGTATATTTAATCCGTTTTAAAAATCAAATTTTATTTTTTATTCCAATCATAAAGCTATATTTGCACCCGTTATGAGGTTGCTGTTTTGATTTTTCAAACCAGCATTAAAAGGGAATCAGGTGAAAGATTACAGATTTCAGGATTCAGATTTTAGGAGTTAAATCCTAAAACAAGAATCCTAAATAAAGAATTTAAAATCCTGGGCTGTACCCGCAACTGTAAGCTATCAAGCTTGTTGTTATCTACAAAACCATTGTTCGAAAATTTAAGAAGTTATGATTTGGGAATTGGGATTGAAAAATCCTAAAGGAAAAATCGACAACCCTAAATCAAGAATGAGAAGGTAAACAACAAGACGCAAGCCAGGAGACCTGCCTACTACATCGAGTATCAAACTTTCGGGAAAAAAGGTTTGGGTATGGGTAATTCTATGCTTTTCTCCCCATTTTTAGTCACGTAGCAGAAAATAGCTGTTACTTTATGTTTTATAAAATGAACAAAAAAATCGTTCGTATTAGTGCGTTATTCGTACTAATGACAACTTGTGCTTTTGCGCAACAAAATCAAACTATCTCTTCTGAAGGTGAATTGAAAGAAGTGGTGGTTTCCGACTCCAAATTTGCTTTGGCAAAAGAAAAATCAGGAAAAGTTATTACTAAAATTACAGCTGAGGATTTAAAAAACAAAGCCGGACAAAGCCTGGCAAACATTTTAAGCTCTGTAGCAGGATTAGAAATTAACGGGAACCAAAGTGCTGCCGGCAAAAATTTAGGGTACTACATTCGGGGTGGAAAAAACAATCAAGTGTTGATTCTTATTGATGGAATTCCGGTGAATGATGCGTCCGGAATTAGTTTTGAATATGATTTGCGTTTGCTTCCGGTGGAGCAGGTGGAAAGCGTTGAAATTATGAAAGGTGCAGCGAGCACGTTGTATGGTTCAGGTGCTGCAACTGGAGTAATAAATATTACCTTGAAAAAATCAGGCAAGAAATCTATTGAGGGGAATGCGTATGTAAATGTGGGAACCAATAATACTGCAAATACTGATAAAACCAGCTTACAAAATTACAATCAAGGTTTTTCGGTCAACGGAAATGCTAACAAGGTGAATTATTTTGTGTCTTTAAATAGCACTGAAATAAGTGGAATGTCACAGATTGCTCCTGTAAATCCATCTGACAATTACGAAGAGGACCGTTTTTCCAGAATCAATTATCTTGCAAAGTTAGGATATAAAGCTACAGAAAAATTAACATTAGATTTCTTCGGTAATTATGATAAAGTAGGCTCTGATTATGATGCTTCTTTTGATAACACTGGTACAAATGATACCGATTTGAATTCCACAGAATCGGAACAATTTCGTTTTGGTTTTTTACCAAAATACAAATATTCCAAAGGGGAATTTGTTATGAACTCCAGCTTCAACAAAATCGTACGAACGTATAACGACTTCGATTTTTATTCAAATACGCCAGGATTTTCGGAGTATGAATCTAGAAGTGTCAACGTAGATGGTTATAACAAATATGAATTTTCAGAATCGTTTTTCCTAGTTGCCGGAGCCCAATATCAGTTTCATGACATGAACAGCATTACTCCTTACGGTGGAATTTTGAAGGAAGCTACTAAATTCAACATGATTGATCCTTATGTCACGGGTGTTTTTACCACGGATTTTGGATTGAATTTGAATGCTGGAGCGCGGTTGAATATTCACAGTCAATATGGCAATCAATTGGTTTATAATGTAAATCCATCGTATGATTTTAAAACCATTCCATTGAAGATTTTAGCATCTTACAGCACTGCTTTTGTAACGCCAAGTTTGTATCAATTGTATTCTGAATATGGAAATTCCAATTTGACACCAGAGAAAAACAGGACTTTGGAGGCAGGTTTTGAGACGCTACTATCGAATAAAAAAATAAAACTGAATGCAGTTGCTTTTTACCGTGAGCAAACTAATTTTATCGGATTTTATTTTAATCCGGTAACTTTTGATTCGAACTACATTAACATTGACGGATTGAATAAAGCGAAAGGAGTAGAAATCGAAGCCTCTTTTGCCTTGAGCGAAAAAATCCACTGGAATTCAAATTATACTTTTACGCAAGTGGATAGCGCACTGGATCGATTGATTCCCAAACATAAAGTGAATTCAGCATTGGATTTTCAAATCAATAACAGGTTGTTTTTGAACCTAGATTATCAATATGTAGACAGTAGAAATGATGCTTTTTTTGATGGGAACAGCTTTGCTACAACAAAAATTGTGTTAGGTTCGTATCAGTTAATAAATTCCTCTGTTCGTTATGAATTGGTAAAAAACAGATTGTCCGTTTTTGGTGCGGTAAGCAATATGTTGAACGCTGATTTTGTTGAAAATGTAGGCTATAATACTTTAGGAAGAAATTTTAAATTAGGTATGAATATCAAATTGTAATTCGAATCTATGTAAACAAGAAAAGGCTTTCAGTGATGAAAGCCTTTTCTTGTTTGTAACGTATTGTTATTTCAACTCTGAAATGAATGCTACGATAGTTGCTGCAATTTTGTTTTGTTGCAAATCATTTGTTAAATATTCTCTGTCGTCAAGATTAGACATATAACCCAATTCAATAAGTACTGCCGGCACTTCCGATTTTTTTAAAATATAAAAGGGAGCTTTCTTTACTTCAGATGATTTTATAGTAGTATTGCGGATAAATTTGTTGCGAAGTTCAACCGCAATTTCATTTGACTTTTCGTTCGCAATCGACTCTGTAGCAACATAAAATTCCATTCCTGATTTTGCTACATTTGAATTTTGATTGATATGCAATGACAAAACTAAATCAGGTTTGATCTTATTAATCAGTGCAGAACGGTCGCTCAAAGAAAGAAATTGATCTCCAATTCTCGTGAGGTGAATAGTAACATTTTCGTTTTTATTCAAAAATTTGATTTTATCCGTGATTTGGGCTACAATTCGTTTTTCATTGCTGCTGCTCGAAGTAGCTCCAAAATCGGATCCGCCATGCCCAGCATCAATAACAACATTGATATGTTTGGATTTTCCAGTATGTGTTGTTACGAATGCAAAAGATATGATGGTCGCAAAAGTCAGAAAGAACGGAATTGCTTTTTTCATTTGGTTTTGTCTTAAATGGTTATTCAATAATAACTTACAAAAAGTAAGATTTATTGTGTAACTGTATTTTTATTCCAAAGCTTTCAAAAGTCCTTCTGGTGCTTTCTCAATATACATTTGGTTTTGCATTCCTTTTATCGATTTTGCATCAGTGAAAAAGTCAAATTCTTTTCCTGGGTTTTGTCGTGCCATACGTGATGTCCCGGTTATTTTTCCGATAGCTGTGTTTAATAAAGGTTCAGCTGTATCACCAAGAACGCCCAATGTGCTCAAAGTCTCTTTTACTAAAAAATCAGGTTGCAATCCTTTGAAATAATCTCCAAACCCAACAGAGTTGACAATTTTTAATACAATAGGCTGCATCGCATATCTATGGTTTGGATTTCTATTTTCTGAACCAAAACTTGGAGAATCATAAAGAGTAACAGATCCAACATTTTTTCCTACCGTTACATCACCAATTTGTATTACGTTAATGTGAGGTTCTAATCCATTAATTACAAGTTCGCTTGCTGATGCTGAACTTGCACTAGTTAAGATGTAAACTTTTGTCAAGTTCAAACTGTTTATGGCTGTTGACTCAATTTTATCTGTAAAATAATTGAATAAAGCACTTGGATTTTCGGCTTCGAAATAGGCATTGATTTTCGCATTCCATTGTTGTTTTGCAAAAACTTTTCCTGTAAATTGTCCTGTAATCATACTTGCCAATCGTGTCGCAGATTGTACGGAACCACCACCATTGTATCTTAAATCTAATACTAATTCAGTAACTCCTTGTGATTTTAGAGCAGCAAAAGCATCGTTTAACTGCTTGTCATAATTGGCATAAAAACCATTGTACATCAAATATCCTATTTTGTGAGCACCAGAAGTGATTACTTTATTGATTAAAATTGGATTTTCAGAAAGCACTGTTTTTGTTAATGAGACTGATTTTTCATTCCCAACAATTGTAGTTCCGTTGAATTCCGCAAGATTTAGCATGTAACTTTCGTTGGCGCCAAAAAGTAGTGATTTATAATTGCTGACCGTCAGTTGCGTTCCATTTACAGCCGTAAAAAAATCACCACGCTTAATATTTTTAGTAGAAGCATCTGAATTTGCAATAACATAACGAACATAACCAAATATTTCGGTAGTACTTCCTGGTTTAAAGCTTAAACCAAAATCGATTCCGTTGTTTTTTGTTGTTCCTTGAAGAGTTCCTTCGAGCTCCAAATAATCACTTACAATCCAACTGAATTTATCAATAGACGGACTCACTCTTAAAGCAGCAAATAAATCCTCAGAAACCGGATAGCCTCTTAGAAAAGTGTTTAATGCAGTTTGATCTGCAAAACGGTTATCTGCTAAATTTGGAACATCAGCTTGCCATAAATAGTATTGGTTCATGCCTTTCCAGATGAAATCCTGGATTTCTAAACTGGCTGGAGGTGCAATATCATCATTGTCCTGACAACTTTGGAATGCAAATGTAGCGATGAATAATAAAAGTGTAAATTTGAATGCAGTTCTCATATATTTGTTTTAATCTTAATAAACGTAAAAATACTAACTTTAGTTTTATTTTATGTTCGATGTTGCAAAAATAAATTTGAATCGTCTTAATTCTATAATCAGTTTAATACCTAATTTTTATGAACCAAAATGAGTTTGTGCTAATTGTGGCTCCTTTCAAAGACAAAGTCTTCAGGTTGGCCAAGCGATTGCTGGTGAGTACCGAGGAAGCCGAAGATGCGACTCAAGAAGTTTTGGTGAAATTATGGAGCAAGAATGGCGGGCTTTCCAGTTATAGCAGTATTGAGGCATTTGCGATGACCATTACAAAAAATTATTGTTTAGATCAATTGAAATCCAAGCGAGCAGATAATCTGAAAATTGTTTCTAGTAACTATACAGATTCAGCTCCTGCTTTGGACAAGAAACTGGAAGATAATGATAGTTTGAATTGGGTTGAAAGAAGTATAAGTCAATTGCCGGAGCAGCAGCGAATGATCATTCAACTCCGGGACATTGAGCAATATGAATTTGAAGAAATGGCTAAAATGCTTGATATGACGGAGAGTGCCATTAGAGTTTCACTGTCCAGAGCACGAAAAACGATACGAGAATACATGACGAAAACACACAATTATGGAATTATATAAAGCAGAAACGTTACTAAAAAAATATTTTGAAGGGGAAACCACGATTAATGACGAGCAAGAATTGCAGGATTATTTTGCGTCACCTGAGGTTGCTCCACATTTACAACAATATGCATCGTTATTTAAACATTTTGCTGTTGCAAAAGGGCAGCAGTACAAGCAGGAAATTCCAGCATTCGAAATTCATAAGGTAGAAAACAAGTATAAAAAAAGGAATTTAGCTTGGTTCTCTATTGCGGCTTCGGTTGTTGTTTTGATGGGAGTAGGAACGTATATGTTTTATGATTCGGAAACGGTGACTAAAAGTAAAGATTTGGGAACTTACGATGATCCTGAACTAGCTTTCAAAGCGACTCAAAAAGCGTTGTATTTATTGTCGAATAACGTAAACGTTGGCATAGAAAGTGTAAAGTATATTGAAGAGTATCAAATTGCTAAAAATAAAGTGTTCAGAAAACAAAAAAATAAATCCGGGGGCATTTAATATCTTCCGAAAAATATTAATCACGGCGTAAAACGCTACAATCAATTAAAATAATCGTAAACAAATTAAAAAAATGAAATCAATCAATCCCAATCCAAGTTTTTGCATACCAGCAAAACAGATTCAAAAGAACTCACGTCTAAGTTCATCTAAAAAGTTTTTAATCATCGTATTACTGGTTTTTATTGCGAGTCCAATTTTTGCGCAAACAGCCTTCGATAAATTTGACGGACAAGATGATGTAACCTCAATTATTGTCAATAAAAAAATGTTTGACTTGATGAGTAAAGTAAAAGTTGACGCTTCTGACAAAGAAACCCAACAATACTTGGCGTTAATAAAAAAGCTTGATAATTTAAAAGTTTTCACTACCAAAAGCACTCGGGTAGAGGGAGAAATGAAATTAGTTGCCGACAAGTACATCAAATCAGCCGGCTTGGAAGAGTTGATGCGCGTAAATGAGAATGGCAGAAACATAAAAATTTTGGTGAAATCAGGTTCAACTGATTCACAAATAAAAGAATTACTTATGTTTATTGAAGGGGCTAAAAATGACGATACGGTTCTGATGTCTCTGACCGGTACTTTCGATTTGAATGAAATTTCGATTCTTACCGATAAGATGAGAATTCCTGGAGGCGAGGACCTGAAGAAAGCAACTAAAGGTAAAAAATAAGATGAAAATGATCTATGGAATTGCACTAATTTTCAGTATGTTCCTGATTAGTTGCAGCTCGGAGCCAACCTTGCAAAAGTATTTTGTTGAAAACACCGAAAACAAAAATTTTGTTGCACTTGATGTTTCTCCCGATATTTTGAATGTGGATAAAACAAAATTGTCAGTGGCACAAATTGATGCTTTGAAATCCTTTGACAAAATTAATGTGCTGGCTTTCAAATTAAATGGTACCAACAAGGCGGAGTTTGAAACGGAACGCGCCAAAGTTGACTTGATTTTACAAGACAAAAAGTATCAGCAACTGATGAAATTTGGTTCAGGCAAAGAAGGTGCTTCGGTTAGCTTTGTTGGTTCCGATGAACATATCGAGGAATTTGTTTTTTATGCCAATAAAAAAGAAAATGGTTTTGCAGTGGTGAGAATTTTGGGCAAAGATATGAACCCCACCAGTGTAATGACTATGATGAGTGTGTTACAACAATCCAACATCGATTTAGAACAATTGAAACCATTACAGCAATTAATGAAATAAATGGGTTTACAGCTAATGAAAAGCGTCTTGATAGTTTCAAGACGCTTTTTTTATGGAGTAAATTTTAAATAATTTGTGTCAACCTTTTATTTACAAAACATTTTTTTGTTTTTTATGGCACTCTGACTGCCTAATTGGATTGCTTTGGTAAAATCGGCACAGGCATTTTTCTTGTTTTTAGAATGAAAATTAGAAAGGCCTCTTAAATTATACGCGATATAATCCTTTTCGTTTAAACTAATAGACATGGTGCAATCTTCGATCGTACTTTTGTAATCCTTCGCTTTATAGTTAATGTCGGCTCTTGTGGTGTAAGCATCACTTCTTTTAGGTTCTACTTTTATTGTTGTGTCTACATCGTTTAAAGCACCTTTAATGTCACCTAATTTTTGTTTCAAAAGAGCTCTGTTTAGGTAAGCCGAGGCGAATAAAGGATCAATTCGAATTGCTTTACTGTAATCATCGATGGCGCCTTTGTTGTTTCCCACTTCTGCTTTCTTTAACGCTTTGTCAAATAAGTCATAAGCGATTGGATTTTGACTCCATCCCGATAAGGAAGTTAATAATAATAATAATGCTAGTAGGACTAATTTTCTCATAAAATTTAAGGTTTGAAATTGGGGGAATTTCTTTAATTATTAATGGGTGACAATTATATAAAGGTACAATTGTTTTTTAGTTATTTAGTTAACGAATAGAAATGAGTTTTATTTTGAATAGCCTTTATCAATCTTAGATTCAATTAAAAAATCACTAAAAGTTGGTATTGTGGAACCTTTTTTATACCCGTAATTTTGCATAAGTTGAGATTTTAAATTGAATCATTATTTATCGAATTAAAACAGCACTAAAGATGGGAAACACAGTACCAGAAAGACAAAGCAGTAAACCTATGAAAGTAAAAAACAATACAACATTTTTATACATTGGTACTTTCTTCTTTTTTGCAGGAAGCCTGTCCGTGGGAATTTTGATGGTTATTTTTTTTTAAATGCGTTAGGAAATATTTTTTAAAATTGAAAAAAAACAATTGCTTATGAATATCGTCTGATTATTTTTCATAAAATGATTTTTTGTAAAAAGCAAAATGCTTCTGAAACCTTCAAGTGTACTTGATTGTTTTAGAAGCATTTTGCTTTGTGACCACGGCGGGATTTGAACCCGCACGCCCTTGCGAGCACCAGCCCCTCAAGCTGGCAAGTCTACCGTTTCTCCACGTGGCCTTAAAAAAGAAAAGGTCCAGTAATAAATTACTCGACCTTTTTGTGACCCGACTGGGGCTCGAACCCAGGACCCCATCATTAAAAGTGATGTGCTCTACCAACTGAGCTATCGAGTCAATGCTTTCAAGAAAATTATGTGTTGATCACTAAAATTGTGACCCGACTGGGGCTCGAACCCAGGACCCCATCATTAAAAGTGATGTGCTCTACCAACTGAGCTATCGAGTCATATTCTTTCCTTGAACGCGGGTGCAAATATAAGGACTTATTTTGGAGTTTTCAAAGCAATTTTATTATAAATTTGTCTTTTTTAAACAAAATTACTCAACACCTTAATTTGTAAGGTTTTATTCAGATGAAAAAAATTATATTATTGGGTTATATGGGTTGTGGTAAGTCCACAATTGCAAATAATCTGTCCAAAAATATCGGAATTCCTTTTGTGGATTTGGATAAAAAAATTGAAGAGAGAGCAAATTTATCCATAAATACCATTTTTGAGAAACATGGAGAAATATATTTTAGAAAGTTAGAACATGAAGTTTTTGTCGAATTATTGAATTCGCCAGAGCAATTAATTGTAGGATTGGGCGGAGGTACGCCGTGTTATGCCAATAACCATGAGTTGTTAAAAGGCGATAATGTTGTTTCTATTTATCTTAAAGCGTCAATTCAGACTTTATTTAATAGATTGAAGCTTAATAAAAGCAAACGTCCTCTTATAGCCGCTAAAAGCGAGGACGAAATGAAAGAGTTTATTGCAAAACATCTTTTTGATCGAAGCTTTTATTACAATCAGGCGCAATACAAAGTGGTAGTTGATAATAAAACCATTGATCAGACGGTTTTAGATATTGTTGCTATTTTAGCTTAAATACGCACAATCATCATTGTCTTGATCAAAAATAACATGCACATGTTCCAGTAATGAGGTAGAAAGCGATATTCCCTTAAAATCTGCTTTTACCGGATACTTTTTGTGGTTTCTGTCAACGAGAACCGCTGTTTTGAATTTTTTCAACGGAACGTCAATAAAATGCCTTACTGCGTAAATTAGTGTTGTTCCTGAATTCAATACATCGTCAACCAGAATTAAGCCTTTATTAGCGTATTGTTCTTTTAGTAAGGAAGTGTAAATGGGCAACTGCGGATTTTGTTTGTTGATTTGTACTTCGCAAAGCGAAACTTTAATGGGTGATATGGATTCCAGAACCAATGCGATTTTTTTTGCAAAAATAAAACCGTTAGTGGCAATTCCGGCAATTACAATTTCTTCTTCGTCTACAAAGGTTTCATAGATTTGGTACGCAATTCTTTTTATTTTATGCTCTATTTCTTGTTTCGTTAAGATGATATTTCTGCTCATTATTTTAGTTTATTGTTTAAAGTTACCGCCAATTGAGATCTTAGATTATGTCCTGTTTTTTATTCGGTGCTGTCGTCAGTAATTATTTCATTACCAAATTCATCAATGTCTCTTCGGTCTTTTTTAGTTGGTCTTCCAGTTCCATTTTTTCGATAGTGTTCTTTCGATAATTTTAAAAGTTCAAGATGTTGATACGCTTCTGCCGGCGTATCGTTTCGCCTGTAAATATCAACTAATTTTGCCCCGACACGGTTTTCAGGAATGTCCAAAACCGTAATGATTTGGGTAATTTGGTCTTTTCTAAATGTAATTTTATCAGTAGGGAAAACTTCCTTTGAAGGTTTGGCAACTAGACCGTTTACCGTTACGTGATTCTTCTTACAGGCTTCGGTAACCATGTTTCTGGTTTTGTAGTACCGCATGCACCATAAATATTTATCTATTCTCATAAATTTTCTAAAATCGGAGTTAAATAGTTTACAAAAATCAATCAATATTGTATCTTGCGCACTTAAAAAATTAGCTATAATGAACAAATTTAAGTATTATTTTATTCTATTAATTACAACCGTCTCTTTATTTTCATGTTCAAAGGATGATGCCCCAGCAGAAATCACCCCACCAAGAGACTATGCAGTGCAATATGCAACTGATTTAACGGATATTGAAGAGTATTTAAAAACATATTATTTTACCGTTGTGAACCACGCCGGTTTTCAAGACGATCAAGATGTTACGTTTACTAAGATTGCAACAGGTGGAACGCAACCTTCTATCTATTCTTATTTGAAGAGTCCTACATATCCTAAACTTTTGAGTAGACCTGTAAAACTTCACGACATTACGTATACATTGTATTACTTGGTTTTAAGAGAAGGAACAGGAATCTCACCTACAAATACGGACGGGATACTAACTTCTTATAAAGGAGATTATTTGTCCCGTCAAAAAGTTGCCGAAGTTGAAACGTTAACAGCTACTTTTTTCGAAGAAGCTAAGAGTCCGCAGCAGTTTTTTTACTTATATAATCCTAATGACCCTCTTATTAAAGGTTGGGAGCAATCTTTTCCGGAATTTAAATCAGGAACATATTCATCTAATACTGATGGTACCATTTCTTACAAAGATTTTGGAGCGGGAGTTCTTTTTATACCTTCGGGATTAGGTTATTATAATACAGGAAATGGCTCTATTCCAGCTTATGCGCCATTGGTTTTTAGTATTAAATTATATGAAATTAGAAGAGTTGATTCGGATGGTGATGGAATTAAAAATTTTCAAGAGGATTTGGATGGAGATGGTTATATGAGTGTTTTTGCAACTGGTGTCGCAAATCCGGATGATACTGATAAAGATGGAATTCCTAATTTTTTAGATACGGATGATGATGGTGATGGTGTGAGCACCAAAACTGAAATCACAAATGCTAATGGTGTTTTGATTCCTTTTGAAGCTATTCCTGCATGTAACGGAAACACGACCGATCCCGCAAGGATAAAAAGACATTTAGTGAAATGTAACTAAAAAATACAATTTAAAAAAAAAACAGTTCAATCTAAATTGAACTGTTTTTTTTTGGTACTAAATGAAGAGATTATTTTCTTTTCATCACTCTTTCTACAGCTTCAACAATCGCTTGATTGTTCAATTTGTATTTGTCCATTAATTGTTCTGGTGTTCCGGATTCTCCAAAGCTGTCGTTCACCGCCACAAATTCTTGCGGTAACGGACTGTTCAAGGCTAAGACTCTGGAAATGCTTTCGCCAAGACCACCAAGAATATTATGTTCCTCAGCGGTAACAATACATTTTGTTTTAGCCAATGAATTCAAAATAGCTTCTTCATCCAATGGTTTGATCGTATGAATATTGATTACTTCAGCCGAAATTCCTTGTGCTTCTAATGCTTCAGCCGCGATTAACGCCTCCCAAACTAAATGTCCTGTAGCTACAATAGTTACATCAGAACCTTCAGTTAAAACAATTGCTTTTCCTATTTCGAAAGGCTCATCAGCGGGCATAAAGTTTGGCACCACCGGACGACCAAAACGCAAATAAACAGGACCGTGGTGATCTGCAATAGCTAATGTAGCTGCTTTTGTCTGGTTGTAATCACACGTATTAATCACAGTCATTCCCGGCAACATTTTCATTAAACCAATATCTTCAAGGATTTGGTGTGTTGCACCGTCTTCTCCTAAAGTTAACCCGGCATGTGAAGCACAAATTTTCACATTTTTCTCTGAATACGCAACCGACTGACGAATTTGATCGTACACTCTTCCTGTAGAAAAGTTAGCGAAAGTTCCGGTAAAAGGAATTTTTCCTCCTATGGTTAAACCTGCGGCAATTCCAATCATGTTGGCTTCCGCGATTCCAATTTGGAAAAAACGCTCCGGATGGTTTTTCTTGAAATCATCAAATTTTAAGGAGCCTATCAAATCTGCACAAAGTGCCACAACATTTTCGTTTTTTTGACCTAATTCAGTCATTCCCGCTCCAAAACCTGAACGCGTATCTTTACTTCCTGTATTTGTATATTTCTTCATTTTTTCTTAATTGAATAATTTATAAATCAAACGATTATGAGAACTCACAATTTATAATTTATAATTCATAATTATTTAATAGTCGCTTTCTCCTCCAATGTAATTTTGACCTAAAGCAATTTCAAGTTGCGTATCATTAGGCGCTTTACCGTGCCAAGCGTGACTGTACATCATAAAATCTACACCATTACCCATTTCAGTGTGCAACAATACACAAACTGGTTTTCCTTTTCCAGTTCTTGATTTGGCGTCGTTCATACCAGCAATAATAGCTTCTATATCGTTTCCTTTTTCAATTTCTAAAACATCCCAATCAAAAGCTTCAAATTTAGCACGGACACTTCCCATAGCTAAAACTTCGTCAGTAGAACCATCAATTTGTTTTCCGTTTAAATCGATTGTAGCGATAAGGTTGTCCACTTTTTTTGCAGAAGCATACATGATTGCTTCCCAGTTTTGACCTTCCTGCAATTCACCATCGCCGTGAAGCGTGTAAATAATATGATTGTCACCATTTAATTTTTTTGCTTGAGCAGCTCCAATCCCTACTGATAATCCTTGTCCAAGAGAACCAGACGCAATACGAATTCCAGGTAATCCGTCATGTGTAGTTGGATGACCTTGTAACCTCGAATTGATCAAACGGAAAGTAGCCAGTTCTGAAACCGGAAAATAACCACTTCTTGCCAAAACGCTATAAAACACTGGTGAAATATGCCCGTTCGAAAGGAAGAAAAGATCTTCTTCAATACCATTCATATCAAAACCTTCTTTGCGTTCCATTATATTTTGGTATAAGACTACAAGAAATTCAGCGCAACCTAAAGAACCACCTGGGTGGCCTGAGTTGACTGCGTGTACCATTCGAAGAATATCTCTTCTGACTTGGATTGTTAAATCGTTTAATTGTTGTGTGTTCGGTTTCATTTGTGTATTAAAATTAGACTGCGCAAATATAATCAGATAATTTGATTAATAAAAGGTTCCATTTTTAGATTTGTTAATAGTTATCAAAGATTATAAATTTAGCAACAATAAAATTTTTCATGGATAATTGAGTATTTAGTACCTTGCAGCCATGTTTGAACAATTATTCAAAAGCATTCAGGAAAAAGTGATACTGACTCAAGTAGAAATGGAGTTGTGTAAAACTTTTTTTATCCCTAAAAAGTTGCGCAAAAAACAGACTTTGTTGCAGGAAGGAGATATTTGCGTCTACAATGCCTTTATTGAAAAAGGAATTCTTCGCTCTTTTTCCATGGATGAAAAAGGAAATGAACACATCGTACAATTTGCAATTGAAGGCTGGTGGATTACTGATTTGTCCAGTTTTTTGACCAACAGTAACTCTATTTATACCATTGAAGCACTTGAAGATTCTGAACTACTTTTGCTGACAACAGCTGCCAGAGAAGCTTTGATGGATAAAATTCCCATGTTCGAAAGATACCAACGCTTGTTATTGCAAAATGCTTATATCGCAAATCAAGCCAGAATAAATTCAGCCTTAACAGAAACCGCCGAAGAAAAATATATCAATTTAGGAATTGCTTATCCCGGAATTGTAAATCGTGTTCCCCAACACATGATCGCTTCCTACCTTGGACTTAAACCCGAAACATTGAGTCGGGTTCGCAAACAAATTAACAATCGGAGTTAATTAAAATTGATTTAGATCAATAGAATTTCTTGTTTTACATCAACTGTTATTTAAGCCGTACAGCCTTAAATTTGTCCTGAAAATAAAAGTTCATGTCAAATAGAAGAACATTTGCAGTCCTCGGAGTTTCAGAAACCAAAAGTATTTTTTTAGCGAAGCAAATTGCCAAAACCAATTCCGTTTTGTTGTTTGATTATGATGCTGTTGTGCTGAATAATGTTTATGCCCAAATACTTTTAGAGTTTCCAAAGGCAAATGCGGAGATGATGATTTGTCCAACTAATGCAAGCTGGGAGGCGGATATTATAATACTTTCAAATGATGCGGCAACTGATGATAATTTTACTAAAAAAATCAAAAGAGTCGCTACGGGTAAAATCGTACTTGTTTTGGTGAACGAAAAGAATACGATTGATTTTGAAAGTACTCTTGACAAATTACAGCTTTTATTTCCTTTTTCTAAAGTTATTCAGAGTTTCGAATCAATGGATGAAGTAGAAAATTCCGTTCTTTTAAAAGGAAATGATGAAGAAACCTTAAAAACTATTTGGACTCTTTTTACAAGTATTGGTTTGAAAGCCAGTATTGCATATACATAAACTACTAATTTTTAACAAAAAATCAAATGAGTAAATCAATTTTATTTCAACCCTATACATTAGGAAGCCGTACTTTAAAAAACAGAATGGTGATGGCGCCAATGACGCGAAGCCGTTCTAATAATGAAGGAAATGTTGCTACAGCGCTTACAGCAGAATATTATGCGCAAAGAACTACAGCAGGTTTAATTGTTTCTGAGGGAACGTTTGTAAGCACAAAAGCAGTTGGTTTTATCAATGTGCCTGGAATTTACAGTGCAGGACAAACTGAAGGTTGGAAACTGGTTACAAAATCAGTACACGAAAAAGGAGGAACTATATTCGCGCAATTGTGGCACACGGGACGATTGTCGCATCCGGATTTACATAATGGCGAATTACCACACGCACCTTCAGCGCTGAATCCTCATGCAAAAGCCTACACCAAAGATGGTTTTGTAGATACGGTGACTCCAAAAGAAATGACGATTGAAGACATTAAACAGACCGTTCTAGATTTTAAAAACGGAGCAAAAAATGCGATGACTGCAGGTTTTGACGGAATCGAATTGCACGCTGCCAACGGGTATTTGTTGCAACAGTTTTTTAATGGTTATTCCAATCATCGTATCGATGAATACGGCGGTTCAATTGAAAATAAATCCCGAATCCTATTTGATATTCTTGACGCTTTAAAAGGTGTTATTGATTATTCCAAAGTTGGCGTTCGATTGAATCCTACATTGCACAATTCGCAGGGAATGATGCTGGACAAAGAGACAATTCCAACGCATGAATATATTGTAAACCGTTTAAATGATTATGGTTTAGCGTATGTGCATTTAACGGAGCCTTTTACGCCAGTGGATGATGTACCTTTTGCAGTTACTGAAGTGGCCAAACATTTCAGACCGTTTTATAAAGGAACTTTAATCATCAATAAAAGTTTTAATAAAGAAACGGGTATCAAAGTTATCGAGGACGGTTACGCTGATCTTGTTGCTTATGGAGTTCCCTTTATTGCGAATCCGGATTTAGTGGCTCGTTTTGAAGCTGATGCGCCATTAAACACACCAGACCAAAGTACGTTTTACACTGACACAGTGAAAGGATATACTGATTATCCGGCCATGGCTGAATAATAGAAATTTTTCGTTAGCTGAAAAAATACAATACATTTTTATTCAAGTCAGATTATAATTCACAAAGAAGCCCGCATTTAGCGGGCTTCTTACTTATTGGAAAACAGTTAGTAATGCTGTTTTGATATTAAAATTATCATTTAATATTTGTAATTGTATACGCTATGCAGGCTTGTTTGTTGATAGTCGACATTACAATTCCTGTCGATGTTGCATTTTTTTTTTCTTTTCATCAAGCTTCATCGCTAACAAATTAGTTTTTTATTTAGCTTATTTTATTTCTGAGACTGCTCCATCCACCACCATTATAAATTGTTGTATATCCATTTGATTTCAAAATACTTTTTGCCGAAGCACTTCGCATTCCTGAAGCGCAACACGTAATTATAGGTTGGTTTTTATCTTTCAGTTTGTAGAGATTATTGCGTAGCGCATCAACAGGAATATTAATAGAATCTTTTATATGCCCCGTGGAATATTCCGCTTTGCTGCGCACATCAACGATAATGGCTCCGTTTTGCACTAATTCCGGATAGTTCACTTTGGAACCAAGTCCGAATAATTTTTTGAGTCTTTCTATCATTTTATTCAGATTGAGATTGAAGGTAATTCACATCCAGCCACGAACCGCCGTTATAACACTCGACACCATGTGCGGTCAGAAACACTTGCGCCTGACCACTTCTATTTCCAGAGGCGCAACACAGTATCAAAGGCGCTTTGAGTTCCTGTATTTCGTGCATTCTATGCGGAATTTCATTCAACGGAATATTGAATGAACCTGCAACATGGCCACCCATAAATTCATCATAGGAGCGCACATCGACAATGGTCCCCAGTTTTTCTTTGATTATTTTTGATACTTCCATAGTTTTATTTTTAAGATATTTGCGCGTTTTTACAGCTGTTTGCATGGTACAAAATTACAATTACAGAGTTGGTTTTTGGTGTCATTTGTCACACAAAAAGATGTTGAGTTTTTTATTTTAAGTCGCCATTAATAAATTAAAAAATAAAGAAATAATGATTTTAGAAATCCATTACTTTCAGAATATTTTGGTTAGCAATTTTTTATTACAGGACGATAATAAAGGTAGCTATATTTCATTAATTTTTACCTACAATTTATTTCTGTCAATCTTAAATTTTTTGTTAAAGGCAGAGCCTGAATAACTGACAATAATTTCTTGTTTTTAAAAGAAAAAGTATTTAAGCTTTCACGGCATACTTTTTGACGATTTAAAAACAAAGTATTAAACAAATAAATAAAAAATAATGTCAGAGAAAAGTAAAAAACAATTTGGAGTTTGGATGGATTCACATCATGCAATTATTGTAGGTAAAGAAAATGTAGATTCTGGAGATTTCGTAGTTTTAGGACACGAAAAAGAAGAAGGTCAGGGTGGTAACTCAAATGAAAATGCAGCTAATAATGCTGAAAGAGATTCACTTCATAAATTATTCAAAAGCATTACTGCTCACATGCAAAATGTTGATGAATTACATGTAACAGGTCCTGGAACAGCTCAGGAACAATTCATTAAATATTTGGGTGAAACTCCACAATACAAAAATGTAGAGACTAAACAAAGTACTTCTAATAAAATGAATGATGAAAGCTTAATTGAATATGTGGCTTCACAATTTAACTAATCAATTACAGATAAATACGAAGAAGCTGTCTCAAAAGGCAGCTTCTTTTGTTTAGAACCACAGCGTTTTAAAAGTCAAATAAGAAAAGTATTTGTATTTTTTGATTGATTTTTGTTTTGTGTTTGTAGAATGAGCGGTGTCAGACTACTTTTTTTAATTTTATATTTGTAAAAAAAAATATGCGTTTCTCCTACTTCACTATCGTTTTATTAAGTGCTTTTATGTTAGTCAATTGCGCTGCGAAAAAAAGTACTGATATTTTGTATTTAGAATCTGTGGATAAAAATAGCTCAAAAGTACCCAGACTGAATGTTTTTGTGCCGCGAAAATCAAGTGCAGCGCAAGTCCCTGTTTTAATTTTTGTGCACGGAGGAAATTGGAATAGTGGAAGGAAAGGAACGTATGATTTACTGGGCAGGAATTTTGCCAGCAAAGGAGTCATTACTGTTATCCCGGATTATACGTTAAGCCCTGACGCTACGTATGATGAAATGGCACGGCAGATTGTGTCCGTAATCCAGTGGACAAAAAAGAACATCAGCCAGTACAATGGTAATCCCAATATGATTTATATTAACGGTCATTCTGCAGGTGGGCATCTTGGTGCTTTGGCGGTTATGAATCCAAAGTTCGGAATTGCTTCCGGAACTATTGCTGGAATCATCCTCAACGATGCGGCAGGATTAGATATGAAAAATTATTTGGAAGAAAATCCGCCAACGGCAAAAGACGATTATCTCACCACTTGGACCGCAAATCCTGAGCAATGGAAAGACGCTTCGCCAATCTATTTTTTAAACAAAAACGCGCCTCCCTTTTTAATTTATGTAGGAGATAAAACTTATAATTCCATAAAAATTGCCAATAGCCGTTTTTTAGTTGCTTTACAAACCTTCCAACCTGATGTGGAGCCAATTAAATTAAACAAAAGGCATGTCCCGATGGTGCTTCAGTATTTCTCGCCTTGGAGCAAACGCTTTGATGAGATTATTGCTTTTATGAAATTGCACAAAAAGTAAAACTTTAAATATACCTTAAAAACAGCATGACTAAGGTTGTACTATTAAAATTTCAAGAATAGTTGGTTTATGATTTTCTTTTCAAAATTGCATCAACAGAATATTGACCACTTTCTCATAAAAAGCAGAGCGCAATAGTACAGAAAATAGAGTGGTGCTAAGTCAATAGTTTCTAGTCCATCATTGATCTGAACATTATACACGGCAACTGCCATCGTAATAATAAGTGGAATTAAAGCCAGTCTGGTCCAAAATCATCTTACAATTATTACGGAGCACAAATCTTCGGCAAAAACAGTTAAAGCCAATGAGTCGGGCACTATGATGCCAATTGGATCACTAAATTACTTTGTGTTATTGATTTGCTTCATCATTTTTGGAATACCGTGACCAACATCAATAAACCAAATGGTAGTCTTGCAAAACGCGAATTTCAATCCGTTACATGAGCAGACTAAGAAGCTGGGGATAATAATTTTTGAATCATATTTTTAAAGTTTTTAGTATTGGTTCTTAAAAACGTACTTTATTTTTACAAGAATTTGATTCTTTTAATATGAGCTCGAAGTAATTATTGCTTTCTAGCCTTTCATTTTAAATAAAATTTTCTCCATGATAATCACAGCCAAAATACCCAACGTATATGCAAGCAAATCCATCCACGCAAAAGAATTTCCAAGAACAACTTTAGCTATTTTTGAATGCTGTAATCCTAATTTTTCAACCAAATTTAAATATTGTGCGCTTTCGATAGCAAATGAAAAAAGTAAAACAAGAGCTGCGGCTACCCAAACGGATACTTTTACAAAGGATTTCAGAAAACAATAGAGTAGAATCACTACTAAAAAATCGCCAAAATAAGGTCTTATAAAGTTGTCGTGCACATACAAACCAATTGCAATTTCCATCACAAAAAGCAAAATGGTGAGCGCAAAATAGTTGCGGTTGAATTGAAACATGTTTTTAGTTTAACGATTTGGTCAGTCAGAGTATAAATTTGTTTAATTTAAACTTCATTTAATTTTTTTAACAGCATTTTCACATAGATTTCGGATCAATATTTTTGTTGATTTTCTCAATATTCAAGCTATTTGCCATCGCCGTAAATATTTGGAAACAGCTATCCGAATTTACCATAATCGTTAGCGCAGTTTTGCAAACTGTGTCCATTCCAATTGCCAACTAAAGTAAATCTAATCAAGTTACCTGTACTTCATTTTTAATGCAGCATAATTTCTTGTGGAACCGCAATAATAATCTGCTGGCAACTTTACAATTTTATTCTCTGCATAATTAATCAATAACGGCTGAGTTTCAAAACATTTAAGTTCTCCAATTGTGCCTTTTTTCAATCCAAATTCTTATTTGCCGAAAATGTCAAAACAATCTATTTTTTGATCACATTTTAGTATCAAAAAAATTGATTGATAAGTTTCAATCTGCACATTTATACTACGTAGTTCCTGTATATTCATTTTTTCGTTGCGTGCCGGTTGCCATTAACATGTTGCGGCTTGGTGAAGGTGACGGATTTTACCACAAATGTTGATACGGAGAAACTAATGTTTGATTAACCACAAATGTTTTTACGAAGCAATGAACCGCCACTTTTGCCAAACAACTGTGAAAGGCCGGCGTTTTTTTGTTTTCAACTTGTTTTGTCATTTTGAATTGGCGTTATAAGCTATGTTTTAGAAATCCACTTTAGTTGTTGGTTTATTTTGAACTTCTTCTCTCCCAAATAAATTTATATACCTGAACTGACAACAATGGAATCAATCCAGCTAAAATTGACACTAGCCACACTTGAGCAGGCAGCACGTCCAAGCGGAGTACTGAACGCATCTGAGGTATAGCAAAAACCAATACCATTAGAGCGGTGCAAATTAAAAGAGCTATCCATACAAATTTATTTTTGGTGATCTCATTCACAAAAAAATTTGAATGTGGGGAAGACATATTGAATACATGAAACAGTTGGGCAAAGGCAAGCGTAATAAATGCGACATTATTTATAATTTTGGAATCAGTTGAAATAATTTGTTTGCAATAAACCACAGCAATAATTACTGCTAAGGTCATGGCAGCAGCATATAAAGAAATAGTAATCCAGTCTCTATTAGATATAATAAGGAGTTTAGGATCTCTTGGTGGTCGTTCCATAACGGTTTTATCTCCTTTTCCTAAACCGAGTGCGAGTGCCGGAAATACATCCGTTACCATATTTAAGAACAGGATTTGCAATGGAAGTAAAGTAGAGGTAGGAACAACGAAACCTAAAGTAGTCACAATAAATATTTCACTTAAATTACATGAGACGAGATATATCACAAACTTTTGTATGTTCTGGAATATCTCTCTTCCATGTGATACTGCCTGTGTAATGGATTTAAACGAATCGTCTTTAAGAATAATGCTGGCAGTCTCTTTAGCCACTTGTGTACCTCTCAATCCCATAGCAATACCAATGTCTGATTTTTTAAGCGCAGGCGCATCATTTACTCCATCACCTGTCATTGCTACAATGTTACCTGCTTTTTGATAAGTAGCTACAATGTCAAGTTTTTGTTTAGGAGTGGTACGAGCAAATACGGCCGTGGAAAGTATCTTTTTATTCCATTCATCTGAAAGCGATTCCATATCGGGCATATCTATTCCAGTAATTGCATTTTGTTCGTTTTCATCTACCAATCCTACTTTTTTGGCAATATTAAGAGCTGTTAAAGGATGATCGCCTGTAATCATTACAATCTTGATACCTGCTTTACGACAAGTCAACATGGCTTCTTTAATATCCAATCGGGGAGGGTCTAAGAATCCAATCATCGCTACATACACTAATGAATTTAAAAAATCATCTTTATTAATTTCTCCTTCCTCGTTAAAGGCAAAAGCCAGTACCCGCAAACCATCGGCAGCCATCTCTTCAGATTGCGCCAAAATATTTTTTCGCTCTTCCTCGCTCAGGTTTTGTATGGTGTTTCCAGTCTGTATCTTACTACATTTTATCAACAAATGTTCTACAGAACCTTTAGCTGCTATAAAATATCCGTTTGAATTTTTGTGCAAAGTACCCATGATTTTTGTGTCAGAACTAAAAGGTATTTCACCAGTTCTTTCATATTGTAGTTTCAGTTCTTCAGTGGCAGAACCTGATGCGTCTGCGAGGTGTACCAGAGCAATTTCTATCGGGTCACCTATCAATTCAGTTTTGTCATCTCCGTTCTTTGGTGAAGCATTGTTACATAACGCACCTATCAATATTAATTTTTGAAATTCAGCTTCACTTTTTTTAATATTCCCTTCTGCAAAACTCAGCACATTGTTTTTAATTGAAACTTTTATTTTTTCATTGGGAAAAGAAAAAGTATCTACATATATTTTATTTTCTGTTAAAGTTCCTGTCTTATCGGTCAATATCACATTGCTACTTCCTAATGTTTCTACAGCCGATAATTTTTTAACGATAGCATTTCGCTTTGCCATCAAAAGCATTCCATAAGCCAAAGCTACTGTGGCAACAATAGGAAGCCCTTCTGGAAAAGCCGCAACCGATAAAGCGATGGAAGTCTCTAAAATCAGAACCCAGTCTTTGCCTTGAATAATTCCTGTGATTGCAAAAATGCCTGTCATTGCCAACGTAATCCATATTAACTTTTTACTTAACGCTCCTATCTTTTTATCAAGCGGTGTTTCTTTTTCTTTAGAACTTTCAACTAAAGAAGTGATGGTGCCTAATTGAGTATGTTGGGCAATTCCTGTTATAACGGCTTTCCCGCTTCCATTTGTAACAGATGTGCCTTTGAATACCATGTTGAATTGGTCTCCAAGGGCAATATCTTTCGCAAGTTTGTCTGTATTCTTTTCTGTAGGAAGTGACTCTCCTGTTAGAGAAGATTCCTCGCACTGCAATTGATTGGATTCTATCAGATGTGCATCACCTGGAATTACATCACCAGCTTCCAACACTATTATATCTCCCGGAACTATTTTTTCAGATGGAATCTCTTGAACTTTTCCATCACGGATAACTTTCGAATGTATTACATCCATTTCCTTCAACGCATTCATCGAATTGCGTGCTTGCAACTCCATTAAAAATCCTATTGCAGCATTTACCATTATTACCACAAGAATGGCTATTGCTTCAATAACATTTTGAAAATAAAAAGTAACAGCAACAGCAAAGAATAACAAATAGACAATTGGGCTCTTAAATTGCAAAAGCATCATAAGCCAAATACTTTTTTGCTTTTGAGCTTGATAAATATTCGGACCAAACTCTCTTGTTCTTTTCTCTGCTTCGGGTTGGCTTAACCCTGATTCAGAATCAGTTTGGAATGCGATCACAACTTCTTCTACGGAGAAGGAATGAGGATACGATTGCGGATATTTAATTTTCATTTGTGGAGTTTGAGGATTCGAAATGTCGTTTTCCTTTATGTTGTTGTTTGTTACTCGTTAAAGGAACAATTCAGCATAATGTTCTGGTACTAAAGCGGGTTTTGGATTAAATTAAGCCCTATTTTCGGATCTTCCACCCGAGCGATAGCGAATCGGCGAAGCAAATCATCCCAATTACAAAACCAACTTTTTATTAAGCCAATTTTGCAAATCCGTTTTAGTTGAAAGTGGCGGTTCGTTGTTTTTTTAATTTGTTTCTCTGATTATTTTTCTCAGAGTTTAGTAAGGGCAGAACCTTTATGAGCTGCCACATGATCCGTCTTAATGCTTTTTATTTCATATTGAGGCTCTTCTTCCGTAGCGTGGTGTGTATAACCTTTGTAATCGAAATCTTTGGTATGTATTCTAATGATAGTTCCTGAAACTCTCCCCGCTTCGGAATTCCAGCTTACTTTGTCGCTTATTTTAAATTTTGTTTCCATGAACTTATTTTTAAATGTAAATCTAATTTTCATCATAATAAAATACATTACCATCAACTATTCTTGCCGGTGAAGTGAATTTATGTCCCTGAACTTTCCCTGTTGCCATAATATGTAATACCGCCCAACCTTTTGCTTTTAAATAATCGGACACCATCGAACGATGGCATCTCCACCAAACCGCTTCTGAGCACATATAAGCCGTGGGCTGTTCCAAAGCGATATTTTCCAATTTCACAATTGCATTTTCAAATTCTTTGGTTTCCATATAATCGGCATAACCTCTGAAAGAGTCATTATTCCACCGATTGTTTTTTGAGTCTTTTTTCATTTTCCTTCTTCCTCCCAAATCGGCCAGATGTATATATTGTATTCCGGTTTCTTCTAAGGATATTTTTATGTTTTCCATGTCGAATTGTGGACACCTGCGAGAGCCCGGTAAACTTCGTATGTCGGCAAGAATTTTAATGTCAAAAGACCGCAGCATATTTAAAAATTCATCCAGACTATGAGTAGAATGCCCTATGGTATAGATGGTATGTGTCTCTAATTTAATCATTTGGAATTGTTCAATGCTAAAATATATTTGTCAATATATTGTTGTTTTTCTTTGGATTTATATTGCTGGATATATCGCGGATGTTCAAGAATTTTTAAATTGTCAAATAACTTTACTTCTTTGTTTAGCTTTTGGATAAATTCTGCATTTTTTTTCCCCAGCACAAAAACTTCCGAAGTATCTAATCCCAGACTGATATGTTTTTTCAAGGACATAATCATAAAATCTTTCACCATTTCAAAAAGAACAGGATCGTCATAATAATTGGCATTAAGCCATTTGCCGTCTTTTGTTTGACGGATAATTGCTAAAGGAAAAGGGGAGTTGATGTAAAAATCTTTGTAGAAGTTTTTTACTCCACCATATTCGGCAATCATCTCATAAATAAAAACAGAAGAAATTTCGTGCGTATTCGCCGATTGCATTTTGATATCACAGGCACTTTCCAGTCGTTTGGTATCCGTAAATGGCACACCCGTTATCCCAGCTCCGTGACGGCCCGGGTTAATACCAATAATAAATCTTCGGCGTTGTGAATCGTTATAATATTTATGATAAAACTGTTGCATTACTTCCATTGTTTCAAGATTATCCAAGTAAGGATTCAGCACCTGAAAATCCTCTGGTAATTTGCCTGAATAGTTCAAATGGCGGTTGAAATCAATCACTTTATCTGCAAAGGTTTTTGTCATTATGATTTATTTTATTTTTATATCCTGCAAACTCTTTCAATATATTTATCGAAGTAGAAAGATGCAAAGTTCCCATTGTAGCATATAAGTTTTTGCTGTTTGATTCCATCTTTTTAGAGTTGTCGATTGGGTACATTCAAGTATGTTGACTTACAATGACCGGTATATTATTTTGTTGCAAGAGGTTTGTGTCTAAGTTAAGATTTTCTTCTCATTAAACACTATTAATTCAAGTACAAAACCATTTTAGTATTAAGCCGAAAACCCAAATCCGGCAAAACCGCTACTGTGCGTTCGTTTTTATTTTTCTCTCAAAATTCCATTTAGAATTACATAATATAATGAGTTGTAATATTATCTTACTTCAGAGTAAGTTGTGTATTCAGATTTACATTTTTCACACAGTTATATGTCAAATACTGGGAATCCAACGTATATAGAATTATTAAATAATCCTGTGTTGTAGAATTTTTTTAATTCTTTATATAATTCATTTTCTATTGGAAACGCAATCTTTCTATTTCTGAGAGACAAGCTGAAACTGACCATCAATCTGGAAAAGAGCGGGATTAGAAAACCCATTCAGTTCACGATACTGGGATTTTCGTTTGCATCGAACTATGATAAAGGTTTAAGGGCAGGTATGCTTCGCCAGTTCGCCTTTCAGGCTTGGGTCAATTAACGGTAGGTGACAAAGCGTGGGTAAAACTTAAAAAGAGTCTAAAATAGGTGACGCGCAAAATCGCACCTAAAAGTTTCGAGGAATTCATCCGAAAAATCAATGACCTGAGCCTAAAAGGCGAACTGGCGAAGCAAATCCAACGAGGATGGTTGAACTATTTTCGCGGGACGAGTATTCAAGGAAAGTTTCGAGATATTGATGGATGGTTGCGCAATAGACTGCGCTACTGCATTTGGACGCATTGGAAAAATTGTAGCTAAGCGGAAATCACGAATACCAAAAAATAATAAATAAACCATGTGCTAAACCCGAACGCAAAAGGAAAAATCTTACGACTATAGATTGACAAATACCATGCTTATCCTCGGAGAAGAACGAGAAATGCTCCGCATTCATGAATATCAAAAATATAATAATAAATCGTGAGTAAAAGGAGGATGGCGAATGGCTCAAAGTCCAATTCTTACCACTTCAATTACCCTACTGCGGCTCAAGAAGAAAGGCTATCAATCAATGTTGGAAATTTATATGGAACTCAACCCATCACTTTGCGAACCACCGTATACGAGACCCTTATGGACGGCGGTGTGAGAGGCGCACTCAGTCAGTTTCTGGCGGAGCCGTCTACTTGATTAACAGTAGTTTTTTTATTTACTCGTTTAATCTGTGTTCTATAGCCATTCTTTCATGCAAAACTCTAACAACTTCAATTTCATTACTTATGTTTTTTTTAAAGAAAATTAAATGTGATTTTACCTTTGAATATTTATAGGATTTTCTAATTTTTCCAAAGTCACTAGCCAATTCAAATTTTTGGACGATAAATTCGATTTCATCAATTATTGCGTTATAATATCTGTCGGCTTGTTCAAAAGACCAATTTTCGGCGTTGTAAATCCAAATATTATTAATATCTTCCAATGCTTTTTCACTAATGATATATTCTGACATTATTTTTGAAAATTAGCTTTGAGCATTTCTAGATTCGTACTGCGGTCAAAATTTTTAAGGTTAGTACTTTTTTCTCCAATTTTCAGTTCATTAATTAGAGAATTTGCCTTAGTTTCTTCATACTCAAATATTCTTAAAGCAGTTCTAACCACTTCACTGACAGAACTATATTTTCCTGTAGCAATTTGTTCGTTTATGAATTTCTCAAAATATTCGCCTAGTAAAATGGATGTATTGCGTGCCATGATTTTTTTTATCAAAAATACCAATTATTGGTATTAAAAACAATTTTTTTTAAGTTTTTTGACAAAGTTACTGATAATGTCAGTTCGTCTGAAAACCTTCAAACGAACTCATTTTAGTTAATCAGTGAGTAAATATATATGATTTAAACTACAATTAATATTCTTTTTGGAAAAAAGTATTTTTCATTTTTAAAACAAAACAATCCGTAAAAAGCGTTAATAAACTTGCTTTAAAAGCCAAAAATACATAGCCAATACTTTTAAATATCGTTTTAATAGATTTTGGTTTATTTTTGGCAAAATCGAAAGTAAAGTCAAAATCAGAAAGTATAAGATTGTCTACAAAAAGGTCAATGAGCCGGTTTTCGTTGTCTTGCGCAATGGCATCATATATCGATGAGGCGAAAAGCGGGAGTTGGTTTCTGTTGGTTCCGTTGATAAATTTGATATTTAGATATACAAAAAATCAACAAGTAAAAAAAATATGTGAAAGATTTTAATTACAAAAAACACAAGGAATCAAAAAAAGGTTATTAGATAGTTTGACGTCTTGGCGCTTTGAGAAGTTGGCGATTTCTAAGCACTAAACTGTCTGCCACCACTAAACTTAATACGAAGCACCTATGTTTAATTAACCACTGAGCCGCCATTTTCTTAAACCCGCTTTCAGCGGTTAGTTGTTTTACCTCTCAATTTTTTCTCTTTCTTATTAATAACCACAAACCAAAAGTTATTTCCCACAAACCAGCAAATATTAGAAGATACATACTCCATTCTTTATTAAACAGTTCCATTAGAAAACCAAAAGCAAATATTGTGTATCCAATTACTCCCCAAAGTGCCAGCCAAGTTGGTGAAATTTGATGTTTGTAAAGAGTTAAACACATTGGAATACTACCTACACCTAAAACTAACATCGCTAGGAAATATCCAAAATCATCTGAAATATTAACTTTAAAAAATAATTTTAAAACCACAATTGCAAGGGCTATTGCTTCAAATATTCTTGTAAATAAGTAAACATTTCCGACTGTGGCATTGTATTGTAGTAAAGTTTTTCTAAATAGTATGCCAATTAAGAGAACCATTGTTGAGTTCAGTAGTATGAGTATAGCTCCAATATATTTTATAAAGAGTACATCACTTTTAAAATAGTATTGTCCAAAACCATATGCTAAAAATATAAATAGGAAAAAAGCACCTATAATTTTTGCATTTTTTATTTCAATTTGAATGTTATTGTTTTTCATTTTATTTGTCAATTATAATTGTTTACATTATTGTCCCATTTTAGGATTGGTCTGATTTTACAATGACCGATAACAATAGTTCGTATAAAAACCTCAATACGAACTCATTATAGTTAATCAGCAAGTAAATATATGTGCGTTAAACTACAATTAAAATTCTTTTTAAAAAAAAGCATTCTTCATTCTTAAAATAAAACAATCCGTAAAAAACATTAAAAAAGGGTGTCAGAACCCCAAAATACAAAGCCAATACTTTTAGATATTGTTTTAATAGATTTTGGTCGATTAAATTAAATATTCGTCGCAGGTTGTAGACTGAACAAATCAAACCAACATCAGCCGCGGGGTTGTAAAAGGCTTTTAGAGCTAAATATTGCGAAAAACTCAAGGCGAAATTGCCTATCCAATACGAACAAATCCGGCAGGGATTATGGCAAAAACCATGGGTAGTATTTGCTAAGAAACCTTTTGGAAGTCCAAAGTCGGTGGTGGAATATTTGGGAAGATACACCCATAAAATCGCCATCAGCAATAATAGAATTAAGAGTATCGACGAGCAGAACGTGACTTTTGATTACAAGGATTACCGAGTAGCGCGCTTTAAAAAACAAATGACACTAACTCATCAGGAATTTATCAGGCGGTTTTCGTTGCATATTTTGCCCAAACGGTTTACTTCATCAGGTCGCCCTTTGGGCTCGGGTGTGAAAATCCGTCATTATGGTTTTTTGAGCAGCACTTGGAAGCGTCAAAAGCTGAAACTTTTACAGGAAAAACTTAAGGTAAAAGTTTTAGAAAAAGCAGAAAAGAAGCCCTTTTTACCCAAGTGTCCTTGTTGTAAAACAGGCAATTTACACCGAATAGCAGTTTTTGACCAGCGCGGTCCGCCTGCTTGTTATCTTGGCGGAAGCCAAAGTTCAAGTTTCTGTAAAAGCTAATTTTATGGGCAGGGGGACGTATGCTCAAAAGTGAAGGAAAACACGAAAAAACTAGCTGAAACCACTCCGCAAAAAAAGAGGAACAAAATCCTCTTGAAAATACCGCTACAATCTTTACGATAACTCCATAGTGTTGACGGCAGGTACTCGGTTCTCCCGTAAAAACGGGACAGGCTGTTCAACACGAGTTTCATTGTTGGTGCTGCGCACGCAACGAAACCCTAACTGTTAGCAGCAGTTATTTAGACAATTCTACTTTTAGTTTCATAAATCCTTTCCAATTATTTCCAGCGTCGTGATAATTTAAAACTAAAGTAGAATCGATTGTTTCAGCGGAATACCATTGACCAGCATGATATGGAATTTGTTCTTCTAAACTTTTATTCAGAAGTTCATGCAAATAATCAGAAATAGCTTTTTTATGATTTTCATTCAAAGCAACTCTTTTTTTCTCGATAATTTTTCGGCTTGTTAAATTTTTGCAGTCAACGCTATCTTTTGTTATTTCGGCAAAAAGTTTTTTTTCTGCACGAACAATTTTTATCTCTTCGTGATGTCCGCCCCATTCTCCACATTCATCATAATCTGCTGTCAGTTTTAAATAACCTACTCCAACAATATTTTCAAATTCGGCAACTTTGTTGGTGTTTTTGGTTTCTGATGGCTTTCTATTACAACTTAAAATTAAGAATGCAATTAAGAAATAATATACTTTGTTCATATTTACGAAAATGTAGTTTATAATTGCTGCTAACGTCAGTTCGTCTAAAAACCTCTAAACGAACAGTATTTTGTTAATCAGTGAGTAAATATATGTGATTTAAACTACAATTAAAATTCTTTCTGGGAAAAGTCGGTTTAGGATTATCAAAATAAAACAGTCCGTAAAAAGCTTTAAAAATTGCTCTTAGAGTCCCAAAATATAAAGCCAATACTTTTAAATATTGTTTTAATAGACTGTGGTCAATCAGGTTAAAAATTCGGCGCAGATTGTAGGCACAGAAAATTAATCCTACATCGGCTGAGGCGCGTTTGATGGTTTTTTTGGTCATGATATAATAAAAATCCCATTGGCGTTTTATAACACCGTAGGGATGTTCCACTATGGCTTGGCGTCTGCGGTAGGTTTCATAATTGTTTTCGATTCGTACTTTATTTTGATAAATCAAATCTGCGTATTGGGAGCGTTCAATAAGTCTGCCTTTGGCATTTTTAGTGCATTTTGTAAAGAGTTTGCAATTCAAACAAGCATTGGTTTTGTAATGCTTCATTTTGGTTATTGATTTGCCGTTCTTTTTGGCGTACCAATTTCCGTTGGTGGTCAGAGTTTCCTGGGCAGGGCAGGTATAAGAATGGGCAGTTTTGTTGTATTTAAAATATTCTACATCAAAAGCGGTATCAGGTGCGTGTGCAGACACGCCAGGAATAGCCACTAAAACATCGACACCAAGACGGTTAGCGTAGTCAAATTCGCTGCCGGTGTGATAGCCTTTGTCATAAACGGCTATAAAATTAGCATGACCTAAAATGGTTTTGCTTCGGCGCAACATGCCGCCCATGGCTTTGGAATCGTTTTCATTGGTCACCTTGAAATCAATTGGAATGTTATGCAGCGCATCCACTGTAGTTTGTACCGTGTAGGCCACTTCCGAGATGTTATTTCGAGTCATGATTTGGCGACTGTCGGGATCCGATGTCGAGATTTGGGTAACGCCAGTAGCATCAATTGTGTTTTGATACCCGATGTATTTTTGCTTTTGAATACTGTGTTTCTTTATCTTCTTTTCAATAATTTGTTTTTCTAAAACATCATCTTCTTCTTTAGCTAAAGCCAAGTTATATTCTTGCAGTCTAGCATCGATATAGGCAATGTGACGCTCTATTTTATTGGGATTAAAATTGTTTTTCTTGGAGTTTTGTGCTCTGAGTTTGGTACTATCACCAGCAACAAGGCTTCCGCCAATGAGTTCAAAATGGGAGGCTAGTTTTACCGTTGCCCGAAAAACGCGCGCAATGGCTTTGGGATTGTTTTTACGAAAATTAGCAATGGTGTTGTGGTCAGGAACCAAACCTTTCAAAAGCCAAATGAGTTCAATGTTGCGATTGCACTCTTTCTCCAAAGTTCTGGAGGAACGCATGCGATTGAGATAGCCGTAAATAAAGAGTTTGAGTAAATCCGAAGGATGATAAGCAGGTCTTCCGTTTTCGACAAAATCGAAAGTAAATCCAAAATCAGCGAGTTTAAGACTGTCTACAAAAAGGTCTATGAGCCTGATTTCATTGTCTTGCGCAATGGCATCATCTATCGATGAGGCAAAAAGCGGGAGTTGGTTTCTATTGGTTCCGTTGATGAATTTCATACTTAAATGTACAAAAAATCAACGAGTTGCGCAAGTTATTTGAGCGATTTTTAATACAATTTATTTAACAGGGAGAAAGGAGGTTATTAGACAGTTTGACGTCCTGCTAGTAGGCGATGGTCGGGCTAAATAAAGCAAATTATTTCGGATTATCACTAATATTCCAAACACAAAACAATCTTCCCATTAAGCCAATTGCCCAAATCCGTTGTAGTAGCTGTTATGCAACGTGCATCAATTCAATCCTACTTTTTATAGCTTCTATGATTTCAGTATAATTTTCAAAATTATCTGGAGAAATAATTAAAGTTTTACCATTTTTAAGTTGCAAAATACTATAATGATATCCATCAGATATATTGATTCCGCGTGTACTTCTTAATCTTGTTTTTTGTCTATCTACACTTGAAATAGAATCAAAAGCAATAAATTGTTTTGTTCGGAATATTAGAGAAGTTTTTTCAATACCATTTTCCATAATTTTCAAAGTAAAATCTTTAAATAAATCTATTGAAAGATATATTATAAAAGATAACGCAACAAATGCTAGAGTTAAAGATTGTTTTGTGGTTTCGTCAGGATTTCTCAATCCATTTAAGCAAAAAGAAAAAATTAATAAAAAAAGGAAAAGTCCAATTCCCATTCTGATGCAAAACAATTTTCTAAATTTTGATTCAATTACCATTTGATTTTATTTATTCCGTTGCTTACCGCATGAGGCATAACGGTCTCGGGCTAGGCCCTAGTACTGCCTTTTGGGGCAGTATTGGGCTTAGCCCGTGTTATGTGCTGTTTTCTTCTCTATTGAGATAAGAAAAGCAGGAACAGTTGAGCGGTAAAGAAAACTAGATAAATGATTTAAAAATATTGATCTTATCCTTTTGGTCGGATAGGTGCAGTTTTTTCAAATCTCAGTCAAAAATTTGCAAAAATCTAGAGTTTAAACAGTTACAATAAAAAAAACACTTGATTTTCTGATTTTTTTCTTATAACTTTAGCAAGCCTTTTAGCGTCTTCGCTTTGAAAATAAATTTTCAGCAAATCTCTTTTGCAAGGCTTGACGAAAAAATAAATTCTTTTTTCCGCTTCTAAACTCTATCTCTTTTCAATCAAATTTACGGCTATTTATCAGATCTCGAGCGCTCAATTGCACATAACGTTTCGCTGCTTTGAGATGGCTGGAAGTTCGTAAACGCTCAGTTTTCGGCTTAACGATAACTTAATGCGAAACGGTAATTCCACTGAACTCCAGCTAGCTCAAAACAGCTGTTGGCAGACGTTTATTTCTTTTTCGCAATTTCTCTTACTTCAGGATTAACAAATTTAGAGTCAATTTCATCAGTTTTTTTTATGTATTTAACTAAACTGTCTTTCTGCATTAAATAAGCATACGAACTCGCTAATTGTCCAAATGCTCTTCCATTTTTGGGTTCAATTTTTATTGCTTTTTTTAAGTTCTCAATTGTTAGGTTTAAATATTTAATATCTTTTGTTTTGAAAAATATTTGGCCGTAACTCGTTGATATACATTCGTAAACTTTTGCGTTGTTTGGTTCTAATTTGATTGATTTTTGTAAGTATTGGACCGATTTCTCGAATTCGGTTTTTTTGCCTAGTAAGTTTCCAAAACCCCAATATACTTGTGGATTTGTTTTATCTAAAAGCCAAGCCTGATTAAATCGTTTCATAGATGTATCATTATCATCTTTATAGAAATATTCCCAGCCTTTTGACACGTAGTATTCAGATGCTTTTTTTCTGTCTTTGAATTGTTTTTCAGATTCTAAAATAAATTCGTTATCTAATTCAATCTGTTGTTCACATTTTTTTACTTCTCCATACATTGGGAGTAAATTTATTCCTTCGGGACAATCTGTTTGTGATTTGCAACTCAGTTGACTTAAAAGTATTAAAAATAATATTTTCTTCATTCTATTTTAGATTTTGATTTCTCCTTCTGTTTTTTTTAAATGTATGCCAACGTCAGTTCGTCTAAAAACCTTTAAACGAACTCATTTTAGTTAATCAGTAAGTAAATATATATGATTTAAACTACAATTGAAACTCTTTTTGGAAAAAAGCATTCTTCATTCTTAAAACAAAACAATCCGTAAAAAGCGTTAAAAACTGCTGTTAAAACCCCAAAATACAAAGCCAATACTTTTAGATATTGTTTTAATAGACTGTGGTCAATCAGGTTAAAAATTCGGCGCAGATTGTAGGCACAGAAAATCAATCCTACATCGGCTGAGGCGCGTTTGATGGTTTTTTTGGTCATGATATAATAAAAATCCCATTGTCTTTTAATGACACCGTATGGATGTTCCACTATGGCTTGCCTTCTGCGATAGACTTCATAATTATTTTCGATTCGTACTTTATTTTGAAAAATTAAATCAGCGTATTGGGAGCGTTCAATGAGTCTGCCTTTGACATTTTTGGTACATTTTTTATAAAGTTGACAAGTCAAACACGCATTAGTTTTGTAATGCTTCATCTGGGTTATTGATTTGCCGTTCTTTTTGGCGTACCAATTTCCGTTGGTCGTTAGGGTTTCATTGGCAGGACAGGTATAGGAATCGGTGGTTATGTTGTATTTAAAATATTCTACATCAAAAGCCAAATCAGGTGCGTGTGCAGATACGCCAGGAATAGCGACTAAAACATCGACACCAAGACGGTTAGCGTAGTCAAATTCGCTGCCGGTGTGATAGCCTTTGTCATAAACGGCTATAAAATTAGCATGACCCAAAATGGTTTTGCTTCGGCGCAACATGCCGCCCATGGCTTTGGAATCGTTTTCATTGGTCACCTTGAAATCAATGGGAATGTTATGCAGCGCATCCACTGTAGTTTGTACCGTATAGGCGACTTCCGAGATGTTGTTTCGCGTCATTATTTGGCGACTATCTGGATCCGAAGTCGAAATTTGGGTAACCGCTGTAGTATCGATGGTGTTTTGATACCCGATGTATTTTTGCTTTTGAATACTGTGTTTTTTTATCTTCTTTTCAATAATTTGTTTTTCCAGAACATCATCATCTTCTTTAGCTAAAGCCAAGTTATATTCTTCGAGTCTAGCATCGATATAAGCAATGTGACGCTCTATTTTATTGGGATTAAAATTGTTTTTCTTGGAGTTTTGTGCTCTGAGTTTGGTACTATCACCAGCAACAAGGCTTCCGCCAATGAGTTCAAAGTGAGCGGCGAGTTTTACCGTTGCCCGAAAAACGCGCGCAATGGCTTTGGGATTGTTTTTACGAAAATTAGCAATGGTGTTGTGGTCAGGAACCAAACCTTTCAAAAGCCAAATGAGTTCAATGTTGCGATTGCACTCTTTCTCCAAAGTTCTGGAGGAACGCATGCGATTGAGATAGCCGTAAATAAAGAGTTTGAGTAAATCCGAAGGATGATAAGCAGGTCTTCCGTTTTCGACAAAATCGAAAGTAAATCCAAAATCAGCGAGTTTAAGACTGTCTACAAAAAGGTCAATGAGCCTGATTTCATTGTCTTGCGCAATGGCATCATCAATCGATGAAGCAAAAAGCGGGAGTTGGTTTCTGTTGGTTCCGTTGATGAATTTCATTCCTAAATTTACATAAAACCAACGAGTTACACAAGTTATTTGACCTATTTTTCATACAAATAAATTAATGGGAAGAAGAGAGGTTATTAGACAGTTTGACGTTCTGGCGCTACACGAGGTTTGGGATTAAAGAGGCGAGGTTTTTCGGTTAAACACAAATTTCCCAAGTATAAAACTATCTTTAAATTCAACCTAATGCCCAAATCTCGTGTAACGGCTGTTAGTGGCTGTATTTATTATTTAGTTGTCTTTTATCACTTTTGTTTTTGATATTGCATCGTGAAACCCATTTCTTGTAAAAAAGAATGAAAATCTATCAAATGGAATTAGTCTGCAAAATGTTCGGCTAATAATATCTCCAAGTTCTGCTTTTTCTCCTTTTAAATTTACAACTTTAGTTTTCGTTATAATTTTTCCAAGAGTTTTTTGATATTTGTGCTCAAGCGGAATATAATAAATGGCAAAAAATAATACTAAACCTCCCATTCGGTATATTATCAATTCAGTTTTACTTGTTAGATTTAAAAATTGTTCAAAATTAGAGACAATCATTCCATAAAGAATAAATATTACTATAAAGTCAAACAAGAAATTTACAAATCTAATGAGTGAACTTACAGAATTATTTTCAACATTTTCAAGTTTCTGTTTTTGCACTTCGACTTTTTCAGAAATTGCTTTAAATTTAGTTTCGTCAATATTTCGCAATTCAATTTCTTTTTTAGCAATTTCAACTGCTAGTTCTTGATATTTTCCGCTATCAACAGTTACAATTTTGATTAATTCTTCGTCAGTTCGGCTTGACATTATTTTTGTAAAATTATTTTCCATTCTGTATTTTGTTCTTTAAAATTTGTCTCCTTTTTCGGTGGAATATAGCCACTAACGTCTTGCTAGTAGGCGATGGTCGGGGCTAATAATCCAAATACTTCGGATAATCACTATTTTCCAAGTACAAAATCAACTTTCAATAATCAAAAATCCCCGACTATTGCTTACTAGCGGTTGTAGGCAGTGCATTTAACAAATACTAATATAATCTGTGAACATTTCTGTAAATTCATATCTTTCAGTTCCATTATCGTCGTAAGTTTCAACTTTTCTAATTAAATCAGCAGTCATATTAGGCCAATATGTATCAAGCACGTGATCTTTTTTCTTCGATTTTTGAACACTAATTAAATGTTTAGCATCGTCTGTCTCATTAAATGTAAATGTACTACCAGCAGGCAAAGCTAGAGTTGATAAATGTAAATAATTTTCCGGCTCTCGTTTTCGAGTAACATAAGCTTTTATACCTTGCGCTTTTAGATCATTTACTGCAGTAGTATTTATTACTTCTTCCACTGTTCCTTTGTCAGAATCTAAAAGAATACACCAAGGAATATTAAATTGCTCTGCTAATTGTAAAGTTCTCCAATGCTTTAAATTTCCGCAGCCACCAATTGGAACAATTGCGATTTCTTTTTCTAAAAAAGTATGCGTCAAGTGTCCTGCATCTTTTAATGTTTGTGAAGTATGATTTACAAAGCTCACATCGGATTTGCCTTCTACTAATAATATTGCTTTTGCAGATTTAGAAATTGGATCAGGCAAAAGACCCAATGTATCAGCAATCTTTTGAAAAACTTCATCAGTTCCTGATTCTACAGTTCTTACCATACCAACCTTATTTATAAATCTTAAACTTGGTAATGGTAAAAGTCCCGCTAAGCTTGGAGTATGAGTTGTAAGAATGATTTGAGTGTTTGGCGCATTCGATAATTCTATAAATGCTTTTATTAGCATTTCTTGATGATTAGGATGTTGTGATGTTTCAGGTTCTTCGAATGCATATATTATTCTATCTCCCACATTTCCTAGCCTTCTTTTTTCAGCTTCAGCTCTAAAAAAGTTTAACAATATCAATCTTCTGACACCGCTTCCACGTTTGTTAATTGGTATATCGTCTTCTGCTTTAATTGTAAGTTTAAATTGTGTATCAAACTTTGGGTCTGTTTTAAATTCAGGAATTAATTCGTCGGCTAAATCTGGCGCCATTTCTTTTAATTTTACTAAAGTTCGGTTAGCAGTTTCAATTGCTTTATTACGAACTTGCTCTTTTATATAAGTCAATTCTGCCTCTAATTCTTGAAGTGCTTGTTGCACAGCAATTTTCATTGGATCGGTCACTTCTTTGTCATCGTCATTACTTTGTCGATCGGATTGAAAAAGTGCATATATTGGTAAGTAATTTTCTATTGCAGTATATACTTTTTTAGAATCTTCTTTATCTATTAGCAATTCTGTTGATGCTAAATTTAAAACTCCAATATGTTGCCAAATCGCTTCTCTTATTGAAGAGTTAATATTCCCATTGTAAGCAGCAGCAACTATTCCCAAATTATTTGCTCGAGCCTTCAATTCTGCTTTTTTTAATTCCAACAAATCGTTAGCATTTGCAGCAGAAGGATGATTACAAACTATGTAGATTTTTTCTTTAGGTTTAGCAGCTGTAGCTGGAAAAACTTTTTTTATTTCTAATTTTCCTTCAACATTTAATAGGTGTTCTGCTGCTAAGGTTGTTGGTGCTGCTGCGTCGATAATTATTTCAGCTGGAAAATCATTAAATATGCAGGTGATTTCGATATTATTTCCAACTGCATTTTTGCTCAAATCTTCTCTTTCACAAACCACAATTTTATTATTAAAGAAGATCTCAAGCGCTTCGAGAATAGTAGATTTTCCAGCATCATTTTTACCAATGAAAGCTGTCAAGTTTGAAATAGGTATTGTAATTTCATCAGCATAACCTCTGAAATTTTTGAGTTTGATTGATTCTAAATTCATTGTTTAATCGATTTAGTGATTTTATGCGCATTGGTTGCATTGCCTACAACGTCAGTTCGTCTAAAAACCTCTAAACGAACAGTATTTTGTTAATCAGTGAGTAAATATATGTGATTTAAACTACAATTAAAATTCTTTCTGGGAAAAGTCGGTTTAGGATTATCAAAATAAAACAGTCCGTAAAAAGCTTT